>NZ_JAWMPX010000004.1:0-246589 GCF_033101155.1 Tropicimonas sp. TH_r6 | reverse complement strand
TGCGCACGCCGGACCTTCCCGGGAATCAGATCCCGCGAACGCCTTTCAATGTCAGGTCGCTCACCAGTCGCGCATAATCCTCCCGCGCCTCCGCCCCGGCATGACTGTTCCACATGTAGAACCAGTTGAGCATGCCGAAGACGGACATGGTGGTCGAATAGAGCTTGCCCTTCTCACCCTCGAACACCTCTGGCGCCGCTGCCCGGATCGCCTCGGACATCTGTTGCACCATATCCCGTTGGTAACCGCGCAAGACGTCCTGCTGGTCGGGGGGCAGCGCCGAGATGCCGGTGGTCTGCACACGGTGCTCGTTATCCGCGCCCTGGTAGGCCTTCAGCGTCGCCGCGACGATGGCATGCAGACGCTCGGTGGGTGACAGCCCGTCCAACTCGATGCCGCAGATCGTCTCGCGCAACTCCTGCAGATAGGTGTCGAGGATGTCAAAGAGCAGCGCGTCCTTGCCGTCGTAATAGTGGTAGATATTCGCCTTGGAGATCCCGCATTCCCGCGCCAGCAGGCTCATCGAGGCCCGGTCGAAGCCCTGATCGGCGAAGACCTTGGCGGCGGATTTGAGGATCTGCTTGCGCTTCTCGTCGTGATCTTTGGCGATTGTGCGGACCAAGGTTCACCCTTTCGGACGGTTGTCGACAACCCGCACCGCCTTGCCGGTGGAACGGTCCACCTCGCCCGGGTCGCGGATATCGATTTCGGTGGAGACCCCTACCACATCCTTGATGTGCTTGTAGAGAACGCGGGCGGCGGCGGTCTTGGATGCTTCGTCTGTTGAATCCGGGGCACATTCGACATGGATGCGCATCGCGTCCATGTGGCCGGCCCGGAAAAGCTCGATCTGGTAATGATTGGTCAGCCCGCCGGTCGCCACGACCTGTTCTTCGATCTGGCTGGGGAAGACATTGACGCCGCGCAGGATGATCATGTCGTCGCTGCGCCCGGTGATCTTCTCCATCCGCCGCATCGACCGCGCACTGCCGGGCAGGAGCCGGGTGAGGTCCCGCGTCCGGTAGCGGATCATCGGCAGGCCTTCCTTGGTCAGCGTGGTGAAGACCAGTTCGCCCATCTCGCCATCCTCGACCGGCTCACCGGTCACGGGGTCGATGATCTCGGGGAAGAAGTGGTCCTCCCAGATATGCAGCCCGTCCTTGGTCTCGACGCATTCATTGGCCACCCCCGGCCCCATGATCTCGGAGAGTCCGTAGATATCGACCGCATGCATGTCGAACGCGGCCTCGACGGAGTGGCGCAGCGCGTCCGTCCAGGGCTCGGCGCCGAAGATGCCGACCTCGAGCGAGCAGTCATGCGGGTCGATCCCCTCATGGTGCATCTCTTCGAGGATGTTGAGCATGTAGGAGGGTGTGACCATGATCGTGGAGGGCTTGAAATCCTGGATCAGCGTGACCTGCCGCTGTGTCATCCCGCCGGAGATCGGAACCACGGTGCAGCCCAGACGCTCTGCGCCGTAATGCGCGCCAAGCCCGCCGGTGAACAGTCCGTAGCCATAGGCGACGTGGACGATGTCGCCCGGCCGGGTGCCGGAGGCGCGCATGGAGCGGGCGACGAGATCGGCCCAGTTACTCAGGTCGTTCTCGGTATAGCCGACAACGGTCGGCTTGCCGGTGGTGCCGGAGGAAGCGTGGACGCGGCGGATCTGCTCGCGCGGGACGGCGAAGAGGCCGAAGGGATAGTTGTCGCGCAGGTCCGTTTTCACCGTGAAGGGGAATTTCGACAGATCCTTCAGGCTCTTGAGGTCGTCCGGGTGGACACCCTTCTCGTCGAAGCGCTGGCGGTACATCGGCACACTTTCGTAGGCATGGCGCAGGGTCCATTTCAGCCGCTCCAACTGAAGCGAGCGGATCTCGTCGATGGATGCGATTTCGATCGGATCGAGGTCTTCGCGCCTCGGCGTCAGGTCTTTCATGTCGTCCTCCCCAGAACTCTTATTCTTCGAAATGGTGGCCCTTGATCGCGCGGGAACATCCCCGCATCTCCGCGATCACCTGGCCTTCCTGATTGGTGACGCGCACGTCATAGATCCCGCTTCTCCCGGTCAGCGAGATCTCCTCGGCGCGGGCGGTGAGCCTTTCGCCCGCGCGGCCGGGGGCGAGATAGCTCATCATCACATGCTGTCCGACGGTCGAGACATTGCGGCTGTTGCAGGCAAAGGCGAAGGCGCTGTCGGCGAGCGAAAAGCTGACCCCGCCATGGCAGGTTCCGTGCCCGTTGCAGTGATGCGGCTCGACGCGCATCGAGATCACGGCACGTCCCTCGTCCACCTCGACCAACTCCATGCCGAACCATTGGGTCGCCGGATCATTGGCCCACATCGCCGCTGCCGAACGTTCAGCGCGTGCCTTCGGTGTCATGCTCATCGGCCTTTGAACTCCGGTGCGCGTTTCTCAAGGAAGGCCGCAACACCTTCCGCATAGTCCGCACTCTCGCCGCAAAGCTTCATCGCCTCGGCTTCCAAATCCAGATGGGCGTCGAGACTGTCCGTCGCTGCGGCCTGGATGCAGGCCTTTGTCTGCGCAAAGCCAAGCGTCGGGCCATTGGAGAAGCTGTCGGCCATTGCGCGGGCCTCCTCCATGAGCGTCGCATCGGGCAGGGCCTTCCAGATCAAGCCCCACTCCTCGGCCTGTTTCGCCTTGAGCGGTTGTGCTGTGAAGGCCAGCCCCTTGGCGCGGGCCTCGCCGATCAACCGCGGCAGGTGCCAGCTTCCGCCGGTATCTGGAATCAACCCGACCTTGGCGAAAGACTGGATGAATTTCGCGCTCTCGGCGGCGAGCACAATATCGCACGCCAGCGCGAGATTGGCACCAGCGCCGGCGGCGACGCCATTGACGGCACAGATGACCGGCATCTCCAGCGACCGGATCAGGCGCACAAGCGGCGCATAGAATGTCCGAACCGTGTGGCCCAGATCGGGCGGGCCCTCCATCTTCGATGGATCCCGATCACCGAGATCCTGACCCGCACAAAAGCCGCGTCCGGCGCCGGTCAGCAGCACCGCGCGGGTGTTCGAATCACGTGCCTCTTCCAACGCGGTGCGCAGGGCGCGATGCATCTCCTCGTTGAAGCTGTTCAGCCGGTCAGGGCGATTCAGGGTAATTTCAACCCAGTTTTCCGCGCGTTCTGTAATGATTGTATCGCTCATGGCCCGTTTGCTTTTCGAATATTCCGAGATCCTTCTTGCATAAACCGAACGGTTGGTCAATAAATCGGAAAGATTTTGATTCTGGCAAGGAGAGCGCGGGCATGCCGCAACAGGCGACGGTCACGGTAGAGCGGAAGGGTGATATCGCCTGGGTGACGCTCGACTACCCGCCGGTCAACGCCACCTCGACCGCGCTGCGGGCGGGGCTGCTGCGGGCCGTCCGGGAGGTGGCAGGCGCCCGTGTGGCGGTGTTGCGCTGTGCCGGGCGAAGCTTTGTTGCCGGTGGGGACATGTCGGAATTCGACGCGCCGCCGCAGGAACCGCATTTGCCGGACGTGGTGCAGGCCATCGAGGAATCCCAAGTGCCGTTCCTCGCGCTGATTCATGGCGCGGCTCTGGGCGGCGGGCTGGAGATTGCCATGGCCTGTGCGTGGCGGATTGCTGCGCCGGAGGCCGGGTTCGGTCTGCCGGAAGTCAATGTAGGGCTGATCCCCGGAGCTGGCGGGACGCAACGGCTTCCACGCCTGATTGGCATGGAGCCAGCCATCGACATTGCGTGTTTCGGCAAGGTGTTAAAATCAGAAGAGATGCTTGCGCTTGGCGGGATTGACGCGATTGCCGACAGTGAGTTGAGCGCGGCGGCCGAGGATTTTCTTGCCGAGCAACCGGATCGTCCACTGGCCGTGAGCCGACGTCCGCTGATGGCCTATCCGGCCGATCTGATCGAGGCGAAACGCGCGGAAATTGCCCGGAAAGCAAAGGGTCAAACCGCGCCGTTCGAGAACCTCGACGCGCTGCGCATGGCGATCCTGCCCTTCTCCGAAGCCCAACCGCGCGAGCGCGCGAAACATCTGGACCTGCGCAATTCTCCGCAATCCCGCTCTTTGCGCCATGCCTTCTTTGCCGAACGCGCCGTCGCACGGCCTAAGGCCATCGAGGGGGTGGCTCCGCGCGAGATACACAGAGCGGTGGTTGTCGGGGGCGGGTTGATGGGGGCCGGGATCGCAACTGCGATGCTCAATGCCGGTCTCTCTGTGACGATCCTTGAGCAGAACATACCGGCTGCAAAGGCCGCCGAAGCACGGGTCCACAATCTCGTGAAATCCGCGCGGGATCGTGGAAAGGCGACGTCCGAGCAGGTTGTCGAACGGTTGGCGCGTTTCGCTGTTTCGGAGGAGCACAGCGCGGCTTCCGGGGCCGATCTGGCGGTGGAAGCCGTCTTCGAGGATGTCGAGGTCAAGCGTTCCGTCTTCGCAAGGCTCGCTGCCGAGATGGGGCCGGATGCGATCCTCGCGACCAATACCTCCTATCTCGACCCGCGCGAGATCTTTGATGGCATCCCCAATCCGTCCCGTTGCCTTGGCCTGCATTTTTTCTCGCCGGCTCATGTTATGAAACTGCTGGAAATCGTGCAGATGCCTCAGACAGAGCCAGAGGTGCTCGCCAGCGGTTTTTCCCTCGGAAAGCGGCTGCGCAAGATTTCGGTTCTGTCCGGTATCTGCGACGGTTTTATCGGCAATCGCATGCTCGCCGCGTACCGTCGCGAGGCCGATTACCTGCTCGCCGATGGCGCGCTGCCCTATCAGATCGACGCCGCCATGCGCGCGTTCGGCATGCCGATGGGGCCTTATGAGCTGGGTGACCTGACCGGGCTGCAAATCGCCTGGGCCAATCGTCAGCGGCAGGCCGCAACCCGCTCCGCATCCGAGCGGTATGTCGAGATCGCTGACCGTCTCTGCGAGCAGGAGCGCTTCGGCCAACGCGCCGGAAGTGGGTGGTATCTCTATGACGAGAACAGCCGCAAGCCGCTGCGCGACACTGCTATCGAGGCGATGATCGAGGCCTATTCGGCCGAAAAGGGCGTCTCGCGGCGGAGCTTTGCACCGGAGGAGATCTCTGCACGCCTGATGGCCGTTCTGGCCAATGAGGGCGCGCGGATTGTCGAAGAAGGGATCGCCGAGAGCGATGCCGCTGTCGATGTGGTCAAACTGCATGGTTACGGATTCCCGCGCTGGCGGGGCGGGCCGATGCAGCATGCGCGCGAGACGGGCTGGGAGGAGACGGCCCGGATCATGAGGGAGGTGGCGGCGGAGAGCCCCGGTTCCTGGACCCTGTCGAACCGGCTCTCGAGAACGGGCTGACAGGATAAGTTAATTGCAAGTGCAACGAGTCTTTGTTAGCAAACTCGTTGCGAACGAAACGAATGCCATTTCTGGGAGGACATCATGGCCAAATTCACAAAACTGGGCGGGCTGCTTGCCGGCGCCGCTTTTGCTGTGTCGGGGGCGCTGACGGGGGCCGCCGCCTTTGCCGCCGATTACACGCTGACGATTTCCAGCTGGGCACCGCCGACGCATGGCATCAACGCCGCCATGTGGCCGAAATTCATCGAGATGGTCGAGGAGGCAACCGATGGCAAGGTGACGGCGGAGCTGAAGCTCGGCATCGCGCCGCCGCCCGCACAGATGGACCTGATCATGGATGGCGCCGCCGATGCCTCAATCATCTTTCACGGCTACCAGCCGGGCCGTTTTGTTGCCACCAAGCTGATCGAACTGCCGGGCTATGAAGGCTCTGCCGAGGCCGCTTCTGTTGCCTATTGGCGGACCTATGAGGCCCATCTCGCCGCCGCCAAGGAGCATCGTGGTGTCAAGCTGATTGCGCTGCACACGCACGGTCCGGCGCAGCTCCATTCCTCGGAAGCTGTAACGTCGCTCGACGCGATCGAGGGCATGAAGGTGCGCATTCCGGGCGGTGTTGGCGGCGATGTCGGCGCGGCGCTTGGCGCGACGGGCATCCAGGTTCCGGCACCGAAGGTCTATGAGACGCTTGCCTCCAAGGCCGCTGACGGCGTTGTCATGCCGATGGAAAGCCGCAAGGGCTTCAAGCTCACGGAAGTGGCGCAGAATGTCTATGAGCTGCCCGGCGGTCTCTATCGCGGCTCCTTCGCCTTCATCATGAATGAAGACACATTCGCCGACTTGCCGGAAGATCTGCAGGCCGCGCTGGAAGAGAAGGTTTTTGGTGAGCCGCTGTCCCGCGCCATTGGCGCGATCTGGGACGATATCGACGCGACCGGCCGCGCGGCGACCGAGGAAACCGAGGGCAATGCGATCAACATGGCTTCCGAGGCAGACCTTGCGACGTTTGCCGATATGGCCACGGCAATCCAGGCCAAGGTGATCGAGGAAGTCTCCGCCGCCGGCATCGACGGTCAGGCCGCCTATGACATGATCAAGGCCGAGATGGCCGCCAACTGATCCCGCTTTCGGGGCCGGCCAAGCGCCGGCCCCGCTCAAGGCCCGGGGGAGGGGCCGGACCCATGAAAGCACTTGTCGATCTCGGGCGCACCCTGCAGCGGGCACCCGTCTATCTCGCCTGTGTCGCGCTCTTCACCCTGATGGTGATGACCTTCTGCGACGTGATCCTGCGCTCCGTCTTCAACGCGCCCATCGAGGCGGCAACGGAGCTGACGCGGATCCTCATGGCGATCATGGTCTTCTCCGTTCTGCCGGTCGTTTCCGGCCATGGCAGCCATATCTCGGTCGACCTGACCGACCCCTGGTTCGACTATATGCGCCTGCACAATGTCCGCGACGGGCTGGTCAGCCTCGCCTGCGGCGTGATGCTCTGGTGGCCGATCCAGCGCGTCTGGATCCTTGCCGAACGCGCCCGCGACTATGGCGACGTGACAGAATATCTCGGCATCCCGACCTTCTATATCGGCTGGTTCATCGCAGCCTCCACCGCCGTGACGGCCCTTGTGCTGATCCTCACCGGCATCCTGTATTTTGTCGCCCCAAAGCTCCTGGAGAACCGCACATGACCGCCGCCCTGATCGGTTTTGGCATCGTCCTGGTGCTCGTCCTCATCCGTATGCCCATCGTCTTTGCAATGGGGTTCGTCGGCACGCTGGGCTTTGCCTATGAACGCGGCGGCTCGATCTTCGACGAGCGCGGCATGAAGGCGGCCATGTCCATGGTCGGCCGCCAGATCACCGACACCGCGCAGGATTACGGCCTCTCGGTCGTGCCGCTCTTCATCCTCATGGGGCTCTTCGTCAACAAGGGCGGAATGGCGAAGGAGCTTTACGCCGTCTCAAACGCCTTTCTCGGCCATATGCGCGGCGGCATCGCCATGGCAACGGTCGCGGCCTGTGGCGGCTTCTCGGCCATCTGCGGATCGTCGCTCGCCACGGCGGCGACCATGTCCAAGGTCGCCATGCCGGAGATGCGCCGCTACGGCTATCACGACTCGCTCTCCACGGCCTCCATCGCCGCCGGCGGCACGCTCGGCATCCTGATCCCCCCCTCGGTCATCCTCGTCATCTATGGCCTCCTGACCGAGACCTCGATCGGCAAGCTCTTCATGGCCGGAATCATCCCCGGCATCCTCGGCATCTTCTTCTACCTGCTCGCCGTGCGCTGGACCGTCTGGCGCAAGCCGGAAAGCGGCCCCGCAGGCGAGAAACACGGCTGGGGCGAACGGATCTCGGCTCTGAAATCCGTCTGGGCTGTGCTGCTGCTGTTCTTCCTCGTCATTGGCGGGCTCTATGGCGCCTTCGATTTTGCGCCGCTCAACCTCACCTTCTCGCCCACGGAAGCCGCTGGCATGGGCGCAATGGGCGCTTTCCTCATTGCGCTCTCGCGTGGCGGGTTGACGATTTCGTCGACCTTCGAGGTGCTGAAGGAAACCGCCCTCACCGCGGCCTCCCTCTTCGCTGTACTCATCGGCGCGCAGATCTTCTCCAACTTCATCAACCTTGCGGGGCTTCCCGAGGCGCTCATCGCCATGGTCACGGCCTATGAAGTCTCGCCCTTCGTCGTCATCCTGATGATCCTCGGCATCTACATCATCCTCGGCTGCGTCTTCGAGAGCCTCTCGATGCTGCTGCTGACCGTTCCGATCTTCTTTCCGCTGGTCACCTCGCTCGGCTATGACCCGATCTGGTTCGGCATCGTCGTCGTTGTCGTCACCGAGATCTCGCTCATCACCCCGCCCGTCGGGCTCAACGTCTTCATCCTGCGCGGCGTGGTCGGCAATGTCTCCACGGGGACGATCTTCCGGGGGGTCACCCCCTTCTGGATCGCCGACATCTTCCGCCTGGCGCTGATCGTGCTCGTCCCGATCGTGGTACTCTACCTGCCCAACCAGATGGGCGCGATGGGGCACTGATGATCGACCTGACTGCCCTCCCGGACGGGTTCCTCGCGAATCCCTGGCCCACCTACCGCCGCTTGCGCGAGGAGGCGCCGCTCTGTCGGCAGCCGGACGGCTCCGTCCTGCTTTCGCGCCATGCCGATCTCGACCGAATTTACCGCGACAGCGACACATTCCTGTCTGACAAGAAAGCCGTTTTCGGTCCGAAATACGGCGAGGGCAGCCCGCTCTATGAGCATCACACGACAAGCCTCGTCTTCAACGACAACCCGCTGCATTCCCGCATCCGCAAGGTCATGGTCGGGGCGATGAACCCGCGCGCGCTGGAACAAATGGAGCCGGGGCTCACAGCGCTGGTTGATCACCTCCTCGACGAAGTGGCGGGGGAGCCGGAGACCGACTTGATCGAAAGCTTCGCCGGCGCAATCCCTATAGAGGTGATCGGCAACTTGCTCGGCATCCCGCGCGACCGGCGCGCTCCTCTGCGCGACTGGTCGCTGGCGATCCTCGGCGCGTTGGAGCCGAAGCTGACGCTGCAACAAGAGGCGCGTGGCAACCGCGCGGTCAATGATTTTAAGGCCTTCCTGAAGGACATCATCGAGGACCGACGCGCCAATCCGGGTGATGCGGAAACCGACGTGTTGACCCGCCTCATCCAGTCCGACGAAGACGGCGGCCTCAGCGAAACCGAGCTCTACCAGAACTGCATCTTCATCCTGAATGCGGGCCACGAAACGACGACGAACCTCATCGGCAATGCGCTGGCGCTGCTCGATTCCGACCGGGCTGCCCGCGCGCAACTTCTCGCCAACCCGAGGCTGATCACGACAGCCGTTGACGAGTTCCTGCGGATGGAAAGCCCCAACCAGCTCGGCAACCGGCTGACGGCATGCAATGTCGAGATCCATGGCGAGACCATCCCCGCCGGGACGGACCTGCATCTCTGCATCGGGGCTGCCAATCGCGACCCTGACGCCTTCGACGCCCCCGACGTGTTGCGCCTCGACCGGCGTCCAAACAAGCATCTCGCCTTTGCCGGCGGTGTCCATACCTGTGTCGGCCTGACGCTGGCGCGCATGGAAGGGCGCATCGCTATTTCCCGTTTTCTCGAACGTTATCCCGATTACGCCCTGTCACACGGGGCAAAGCTCGGCGGGCGCATCCGTTTTCGCGGCTATGCCTATCTGCCTGCCACCCTGACCTGAGGCCCTGAACAGAGGACCAGCAATGACCCTTCAACAGATTGAAAGTTTTGCCGCCGGAGCATGGATTGCGCCCGGCGAGGGGGCCCGGCTCATCCGCTCGGCCGTGACAGGCGCGCCGATGGCCGAAGCCGGAAATGATGCGCTGGACGTTGCCGCAATGCTCGACCACGCGCGTTCAAGGGGCGGCCCGGCCCTGCGCGCGATGAGCTTCCATGACCGCGCCCGCATGATCAAGGCGCTGGCGATTGAGATCGGCAAGCACAAGCAAGCGCTCTATGACATCTCCTTCGCGACGGGCGCGACCCAGAAGGATCACCTGATCGACATTGATGGCGGCATCGGAACGATGTTCGTCTTCGCCTCCAAGGGGCGCCGCGAGCTGCCCGACGGGCATGTCTATCTCGATGGCGATGTCGAACAGCTCTCCCGCAACGGGACGTTTCTCGGCCAGCATATCTGCACGCCCATGCAGGGCGTCGCGGTGCATATCAACGCCTTCAATTTCCCGGTCTGGGGCATGCTGGAAAAGCTGGCGCCGACCCTGCTTGCGGGCGTGCCGGCCATCGTGAAGCCGGCCACGGCCTCCTGCTACGTGACCGAAGCCTGCGTCCGGATCATGCTGCAAAGCGGGCTGCTGCCCGACGGTGCGCTGCAACTGGTGTCTGGCGGGCTTGGCGACATGCTGGGCCGCCTATCCTGTCAGGATGTGGTCTCCTTCACCGGCTCCGCCTGGACGGCGAACAAGCTGCGCTCCGCGCCGCATATCATCGAGAACTCGATCCGGTTTGTCTCCGAGCAGGACAGCCTGAACGCCTCCATCCTCGGCCCTGATGCCGAACCGGGCACACCGGAATTCGACCTTTTCGTCAAGGAAGTTCACCGCGAGATGACCACAAAGGCGGGCCAGAAATGTACCGCTATCCGCCGGATCATCGCGCCCGAGGCGCAGGTTCCGGCGCTGATCGAAGCGATTTCGGCGCGGCTGGCCAAGACGACCATCGGCGATCCGGCTCTTGAAAGCACCCGCATGGGTGCGCTGGTTTCGGCCAGCCAGAAGCGCGACGTGCTGGAACAGGCGGCGGTCATCGGCCGCGAAGCGGAGCGGGTCTTTGGCGATCCGGAAAGCTTTTCCGTGGAAGGCGCGGATGCCGAGGCCGGGGCCTTTGTGCCGCCCATGCTCTTTCACTGTGCCGATCCCGATAGCGCCGAACGGGTCCACGACACCGAGGCGTTCGGTCCGGTCTCCACGATCATGGGTTATCGCGATATCGGTCACGCGGTGGAACTGGCGAACAAGGGCATGGGCTCGCTCGTGGCCTCGGTCATCACCCATGACCCGGCGGCGGCGCGGGAGATCGCGCTCGGCACGGCGGCCTTCCATGGCCGGCTCTATTTCAACAACCGCGACTCGATGAAGGAGAGTACAGGGCATGGCTCACCCTTGCCGCACATGGTCCATGGCGGGCCGGGGCGCGCGGGCGGTGGCGAGGAGATGGGCGGCATTCGCGGCGTGATGCATTACATGCAGCGTACGGCGGTGCAAGGCTCGCCCGACATTCTTACAGCCATCGGCGGCAACTGGGTGCCCGGTGCGAAGGAGCTTGAAGCGCCGGCGCACCCGTTCACGCGCAAATTCGGCGAGCTGGTGATCGGCGAGACGATCCACAGCCCTTCGCGCCAGATCACACTGGCCGATATCGAACAGTTCGCCGAGTTCACCGGCGACACGTTCTACGCCCATATGGACGAAGACGCGGCTGCTGCGAACCCGTTCTTCCCCGGCCGGGTGGCGCATGGCTACCTGCTCCTCTCCTTCGCCGCCGGGCTTTTCGTCGAACCGAACCCGGGCCCCGTGCTGGCCAATACAGGGCTCGACGGGTTGCGCTTCATGAAGCCGGTCTCGGCCGGCGACAGCATCAAGGTGCGCCTGACGGTGAAGAAAAAGACCGGGCGCAACGAGGAATATGGCGAGGTGCGCTGGCACGTCACCCTGACCAACCAGGAAGACGAACTGGTCGCCGAATACGAGTTGCTGACGATGAACGCCCACTGAGGCGGCGGACCGGTTCGGGGGCGGGGGGCTCCGCCCCCCGGCGCTTTGCGCCGGTCTGTCTGGAAGCGGGGGGCTCCGCCCCCCGGCGCGGCTGCGCGCGCTCCCCCCGAGGCCAGGCCTCCGGCGTCGCCGGTGGGTTGCGATTGTCCCGCGCGGTGCGAAGGCCTAGATTGGCGCAATGGAGATTGCCGTCAGCGAGACATTCGAGACCTGTCGTGAAGCACTTTCGGGCGACCGGCCGCATCGGGTCTGGTCGCTCATCATCACGATCTTCGGCGATATTGCGCAAGGAGCAGGCATGTCGCTCTCCGGGACGCAGCTGGCGCAGATCACAGAGTGCCTCGGGGTCCGGCCGGAGGCAATGCGCGTGGCGTTGCATCGCTTGCGCAAGGATGGCTGGATCGAGAGCCGACGTGACGGGCGGCGCAGCTCCCACGCGCTGACGGAGTTCGGTCGCCGTCAATGCGCCGAGGCTAGTCCCCGGATCTATGGTTCTGGCTTGCCAGCGGATGCTCGGTTGCACCTGCTCATCGGCGAAGATGGCTCCGCCGAGGCGCGGCGCGCCTTGGACGCGCACGCGCTGACCGAAGCCTATATGCAGCTTGGCCCGTGTCTCCTCGTCGGTCTTGGCCCGCCGCCCTCGGATGCGGAGGGGCTGCTGGTCGTGGATGTCTGCGGGTTGTCCGTGCCGGATTGGGTGCAGCAGCGGGTCTGCCCGCCGGAACTGGTCGAGGAAAGCGCAGTTCTCCTGTCAGCGCTGGACCGGGTGGCTGCTGCGCTTGACGGCGTTGAGCTGACGCAGTTGGAGACAGAGGCGCTGCGGGTGCTGGCCGTGCATTCCTGGCGTCGACTGGTCCTGCGTCCGCCCAACCTGCCCGCGCGCTTTTTCCCCGAGGCCTGGCGCGGGGAGGAATGCCGGAATCGAGTGCGCGCATTGCTGACGCGGCTTCCGCCTGATGCGCCGCGCGCAGCGGCTTTCTCTTGAGGGCGCCCCGGGATTGGGGCAAGGAGAAGCGCATCCGGCCAAAATGGTTTCGGGCAGCGAAGGAGAGAGCGGATGGCTGACAAGGATTGGGAAGGACACCCGCTGGGCGGCGTTTCCGTTTTCCCGGTGACCGGGATCAAGACCGGGACGGCAATGGAAGGCAAGGCCGGGGTTGTCCGGATCGAATATGGCACTGAGCCGAGCCTGAAAAAACGGGTGGCCAAGCAGTTCCTTCTGAATGCCAGCCAGGTCCGTGGTCTGAGTGAGCGGCTGGCAGAACTGGCTGACCGGCTGGACGCGGCCCAGGACGATAACGGGAAGCCCGACAAGGTGAACTGAGGCTGGCCGCGCGCTTCGACGGCACCAGGGCGCCCGTGCTCTTCCCCCGCCACAGATCCGGTAACCCGTTAGCGGGGGCGGAGCGTGCAGGGACATCGCCACTCGGCTTGAGCCGTGCTCAGGCGCAGTGGATTGCCCGCTCGGTGGGCGATCTTTGTAGAAACGTGACAGACCGGGCCCGTACCGACCCTGCGTGGTCAAGAATCAATCGCCCTCGGGGCTATGGTTCGGTTCCAGAAACGGGATCATGTCCGGAAGGCTCCCTGATGCGGCCGTTCGACCGGCACGCGCCCGCTCAAGGATTTTCATGCTGAACGGGAACGGATCCCTGATGCTATCCGCAAGAACCGGGTCGTGCTGTCGGGGCTGATGTGTGTAGCAGGGCAATGAATGCTGGCCCAAGGACGATCCCGCGATGACGACTTCACCCTTTCCGTCAATGGACCTGAAAGCCACGGTCATGCTGCTTGCGCTTGCGGCTGTCTGGGGCGGGTCTTTCTTCTTTGCCGAGGTCGCGCTGCGGGAGGTTCCTCCCCTCACTATCACGCTCCAAAGGGTGTTCTGGGCGGTTCCGATCCTTGTGGTGCTCGTTCGGATCAAGGGAATTGCGATACCGCGCGCGCCGCGTGTCTGGGGGGCCTATCTCGTGATGGGCGCCCTCAACAACGCGATCCCTTTTTCTCTGATCTTCTGGGGACAAACCCAGATTGATGCCGGGTTGGCATCCATCCTCAACGGAACAACAGCCATGTTCGCCGCGGTTGTTGCAGGACTGCTGTTGAAGGACGAACCTCTGACCGCGCGGAAGATCGTCGGCGCGGCGTTGGGTCTTGTGGGCGTGGCATTCATCATGGGGCCGCGCGTCCTGACCGGGTTTGACCCGAGCAACCTGGCACAGCTTGCCATCCTTGGTGCGGCGCTGTCATACGCCTTCGCCGGGGTCTGGGGAAAACTCAGCCTTGCCGGGCAGCCGCCATTGATGAATGCGCTTGGAATGGTGACTGGAAGCACCCTGCTGATGATCCCGATCGTCTTCATCGTCGATGGCCCACCCCGGCTCGATCTGTCCGTTGCCACCTGGGGCGCGTTGCTGGGGGTGGCTGCCTTGTCCACGGCACTGGCCTATCTGCTCTATTTCGCCATTCTCGCCCGGGCGGGCGCTGCCAATCTCCTGCTTGTCACCTTGCTGATCCCGCCTTTCGCAATCGGCCTTGGAGTGATGTTTCTGGGCGAGCAAATGGAAGCGGAAGCGTGGATAGGCTTTGCGATCATCGCACTTGGCTTTTCCGTCACAGATGGGCGTCTGTTCGCAAGGCTCCGTGGCAGGCGGGCCAGACAAGCCAGACAATCCTAGCTCCGGAAACCATCGGGGGGCGCCTCGCCCGAGCGGGCGTCCGGCGTCTTCAACCGACAGCTTCCAGTGCCGGCCTGCCACGCGGGAATCTCCCAAATACAAGCGGGCCGCCCTGTCGGGGCGGCCCGCCAAGTCCCGGTCAGGGCATTCGTGTCAGCGCGCGACCTCGGCCATGAAACGCTCGCGGATCATGATCGGGTTCATCGTGATCACGGGGCATTTGCGATTGCCGCTGTCGCATTTGGAGATGATTACCGTCATCTCATCACCGGCCAGCGCGGCCTTGAGCGCGTCTGGCGTGTCGGCAGCGGAGCATTCCACGACCGTGTCGCAGCCACAGGCCTCCGCAACCTTTGCCAGCGAAGTGCGCCCGCCAGTATAGGTCGGCTGGTCACCGGTGGAGCCGTAGGAGCCATTGTCGACGATCACCAGGATGAAGTTCTTCTGGTGATTGTTCCCGATCGTCGCCAGCGTGCCCATATTGGTCAGCACCGAGCCGTCGCCGTCGATGGCCACGACCTTTTTCTCGGTCGCCATGGCCAGCCCAAGCCCGATGGAGGAACAGAGCCCCATCGTTCCGAGCATGTAGAAATTGCTCGGCTGGTCGTCGATTGCGTGCAATTCCTGGCTCGGCGAGCCAATATTGCAGACCACAAGCTCGTCGGTGAGGGTCTCTTTCAGCAGTTCAAGCAGCTCGTAACGGATCATGTCGCGCTCCCCCAGAAGCTGGCATCGGTCAGGATGGCAACGGGCTTGGAGCACATCTGGCAGTGCTTCAGGATGCCCGGCAGTTCTTCCACCTGCGACGCATGATGGAGGTGATAGGTCGGGATATTGAGCTGGGCGAGCAACGCCTTGGTGTGCAGCGCCATTTCGACCTGGCAGGCCACGGGCTCGCCGACTTCGCCGCGATAGGAGATCAGCATCGGCAGCGGGATCTGGTAGAACTGGATCAGCGTCGCCAGCGAGTTCACCGTCACACCGAGCGCGGTGTTCTGCATGATGATCGCGGGCTTCATGCCACCCATGAAGGCGCCGGCGCAGAGGCCCATGCCTTCGTCTTCCTTGTTGCAGGGCACATGCTTGAGCGCCTCGGTTTCGTCGAGCACCTCGATCACGCCGGCAAGCTGCTTGCAGGGCACCGAGGTGACGAAATCCACCCCGTTGTCGAGCAGATCCTGTATGATCCGCCTGTCGATATCCTTGGCCATGGGGCCTCCTCCTCCTCAGGTTTGTCCGAGCCGGTCCAGTACGAGATCGGCGATCATCGTGCTGACACGGGTGTTCGATTCCTCCGTGACCCCGGCGATATGCGGTGTCAGGATCAGGTTCTCGCAGCCACGGAACTTCTCGGCGGCCGCCTCCGTAAGCGGCTCGGTCTCGAAACAGTCGAGCGCTGCACCGCCGAGTTTCTCCGCCTTCATTGCGGCCACGAGCGCGGCCTCGTCCACCACGCCGCCGCGGGCCGCGTTGATGAGCACGGCGTCCGGCTTCATCTGCGCCAGCGAGTCGGCATTGATCATGTGGCGCGTCGCGTCCAGCAGCGGCACATGCAGGCTGACCAAGTCCGATTTCGCCAGCAGCGCGCCAAGCTCCAGCCGCTCGACGCCTTCCCAGGCCGGGTTCTCGGCTGGCAGGAGCGGATCGGAGGCGCAGACCGCCAGACCCAGCCCCTTCGCCAGCCGCGCCGTCTCCTGCGCGATGCCGCCAAAGCCGATCAGGCCGAGGGTCTTGCCGCCAACTTCGCGCCCGGCACAGGCCATGCGCGGCCAGCCGCCCTTCAGCATGGAATGCTTGGCTTGATAGGCGCCCCGCAGCAGCACGAAGGCATTGGTGATGACGTATTCGGCCACCGAGATATTGTTCGCCCCCGTGGCCGGGATGACCTCGACGCCCTTCTCCGCGCAGGCGGGCAGGTTGATATTGTCCAAGCCCACGCCGAGCCGCCCGACCACCTTGAGGTCGGGGGAGGCCGCGAGCAGCTCCGGTGTCACCTGCGTCCGGTTACGCACGATGAGCGCCTCCACGCCCGCCATCATACCCGGAATGTTGTCCTGCCGGTCCGCGAGATCCGGCAGGTATTCGGTTGCGACTTTCGCCTTCATCTCCTCGACGGCGGCTTCATCCATGAATTCAGTGATGAGGATTGTCATGACCCGAGCCCCGCGACGCAGACATATTTGGTTTCGAGATAGTCATCGAGCCCCTGGCTGCCGCCTTCCTTGCCCATGCCGCTTTCCTTCATGCCGCCGAACGGGGCCTCGACTGTGGTTATGAGCCCGGCATTGATGCCGATCAGCCCGTATTCCAGCGCGTCGTTGAGCCGGAAGACCCGGCCCACATCGCGGGTATAGGCATAGGCCGCGAGGCCGAAATCGGTGGCGTTGGCGGCTTCGATGGCCTCCGCTTCCTCTTCGAACTTGAAGACGGCGGCCAGCGGGCCGAAGATTTCTTCCGTGGCGAATTGCATGTCCGCGGTGGCGCCGGTGACGACGGTCGGCTCGAAATAGGTGCCGCCATTGCCGTGGCGCTTGCCGCCCTCGACGATCGCCGCACCCTTCTCGGTGGCGTCCGAGATGAACTCCTCGACCTTCTCCACGGCGGCCATGTCGATCATCGGCCCCTGCATGACGCCCTCTTCGGCACCATTGCCGACCTTCAGCCCGGCGACGGCCTCCTTGAGCTTGGCAACGAAGGCGTCATGGATGCCGCTTTGCACATAGAACCGGTTGGTGCAGACGCAGGTTTGGCCCATATTGCGGAACTTGGCGATCATCGCGCCTTCGATGGCGGCATCGACATCCGCGTCGTCGAAAACGATGAAAGGCGCGTTGCCGCCGAGCTCCATCGAGACCTTCTTCACCGTGTCGGCGGATTGGCGGATCAGCGTCTTGCCGATCTCGGTGGAGCCGGTGAAGGTCACCTTGCGGACATCCTTGCTGGCCATGATCGCGCCGCCGATTTCGCGGGCCGAGCCGGTGAGGATGTTCACCACGCCCTTGGGATAGCCGACCTCGTCACAAAGCTTGCCCCAGGCGAGGCCGGAATAGGGGGTCGCGGTTGCAGGCTTGGCGACGACGGTGCAGCCGGCGGCGAGCGCCGGGCCGAGCTTGCGAGCGAGCATGGAAGAGGGGAAGTTCCAGGGCGTGATGGCGCTGACCACGCCAACCGGGTGGCGGGTGACGAGAAGCTGCCGTCCGCCCATCGGGGCGGGCACGATCTCACCCTTGGCGCGACGGATTTCCTCGGCATACCAGCGCACGTAAGCCGCCGAGATGGCAACCTCGCCCATGGCCTCGAAGAGCGGCTTGCCCTGTTCGGTGGTCAGCAACAGCGCCAGCGATTTCTGGTTGTCCATCAGCGCGTCATGCAGGTTTTGCAAGAGCTTGACGCGGAACAGGAGGTCCGTCTTGGAGAAAGTCTTGAAGGCCTCCGAGGCGGCGGCGATGGCGCGGTTGGTTTCCTCTGTGCCGCAATTGGGGACGGTGCCGATCACCTCGCCGGTGGCCGGGTTGATGACATCGATGGTCATGGCACTGTCGGCGCCGGTCCAGTCGCCGCCGATCAGGTTGGACTGCATCATGTAGGTGGTGAAATCGGTCATTTTACGTCCTTTGCGAAGACATATTGCGTCTGCTGTCGGTAGGTCTCGCCGGGGCGCAGGATCGCTTGGGCGAAATCCGGGTTATGCGGGCTGTCGGGCCAGATCTGCGGCTCCATGGCGATGCCGGCGCCGGGACCCATGCGGCGTCCGTCGAGACCGGGTATGGCGACATTCAAAAGCGAGCCGTCGAAGATTTGCAAGCCCGGCTCGGTGCTGTTCACATTCATCGAGACGCCGGAGGACGGACAGGTGAGCGTGGCGATGCGACGGAGAGCTTCGCGCTCAGGAGACAGGCAGAAATTGTGGTCGATCAGCCCCTCGGCGCTGCGCGGTCCGATCTGGGTCGGGCTGCGGAAATCGAAGCGCGTGAAGGCGACATCGACCTGCTGGCCGTTCGGGATCAGCTCGTCATCGACGGGGAGGTATTTCTCCGCCTCGATCTGCAACAGGTGATCGGCGACCGTTTCGCCGCCGAGGTTGAAATAGCTGTGATGGGCGAGGTTGCAGAGTGTCGGCGCATCCGTGACCGCCTTCATCTCGATATCGAGCACGCCGCCTTCGCGGAGCGTGATGCGTTGGCTGATGTCGAGATTGCCGGGAAAGCCCATCTCGCCATCTTCCGCGCGGATTTTCAGCACGATGAAATCGGCGCCAAGCTCGGCCAGCTCCCAGACCCGCTTGCCAAGACCCACAGCGCCGCCATGCAGCAGGTGCTTGCCGATGAAATTGGTGTCGAGCTGGTAGGTCGTCCCGTCGATTTCGACATGGCCGTCGCGGATACGGTTGGCATAGCGTCCGGCGGTGATGCCGAAGCTCTTGGAATGCTCGAAATAGTCGTCGAGCGCATCGAAGCCGAGCACAAGCGGCGCGTCATGCCCCTCAAGCCGCAGATCCTGGAGGATCGCGCCATAGGTCAGGAAATGCGCCGTGAGGCCACCACCCTTGAGCGTGTAGCGTTTGACTGTCGTTCCGTCCGGCATCTGGCCGAAGGTTTCGCCGCTCATAGGGACACCTCATAGGCTTGGCCGGTTTTGGCCGACTTCTCTGCCGCCTCGCCGACGATTACGGACCAGAGTCCGTCGCGCAGCGTGACCTCCGGTTCGCCCTCGCCCGCGAGGACAAGATCGCGGAATTTCTGATGCTGGAAATAGGTCGATCCGTGATGGTCGCCGGCTTCCAGAACCTCGTTGGGAACATCCACCACCTCGACATGGACCTCCTTGGTCTCGCGCACGGACATTACGACCTGCGCGTCCCGCTCCTTGCCATCGGGCGAGAAGCGGCGTGGCCCGGGCACCTTGGCCTCGATCCGAGCGGTGTCGCCGGTCACGCAGATCTTCTCCTGCCACCAGGCGCCCTCGGAGAACATGCACAGGTCCAGCATGCCGCGCGTGCCATTGGCGAAGTCGATGGTGACATAGGCGTTGTCGATAATGTCCGGCTTGCGGCCGCCATAGGTCTCGTTGACGTGGTTCACATCCATACTGCCGGAAGCGTAGACGCGGATCGGGTCGCTTTGCAGCGTGAAGCGCATCAGGTCCCAGAAATGGCAGCATTTCTCGGTGAGCGTGCCGCCGGTGCGCGCGTTGAAACGGTTCCAGTCGCCGATCTTGGGCAGGAATGGGAAGCGGTGCTCGCGGATGGACATCATGCGCGGCGTACCGATGCGGCCCTGCGCCATCTCGTCGAGCAGGCGCTGCATGGGCGGCATGTAGCGATATTCCATCGCCACCCAGATCGGCGCGGCGCGCCCCTCGGCCTTGGCAACGAGGTCGCGGCAATGCTCGGCGGTGGTGCAGAGCGGCTTCTCGCAGAGGATCGGTTTGCCGCTATCCATCACGTCCAGCATGATCTGGTGATGGGTGTCATTGGGCGAAATGATCATCAGCACGTCGCAAAGATCGGCCGAGAGCAGGTCCTTGTGATTGGTGAAGCCCTTCGCGCCATTGCCGGCGGTCTCGACCGACATGGCGCGCATGCCCTCGTCCGGGTCGGCAATGGCCGTGACCTCGCAGCCACCCAGCAGGTGGATATTGCGGATATGCTCCTGACCCATCATGCCGGATCCGATGAGCCCGTATCTCAGTGTCATTCGTTACAACTCCAGAAGGGGCAGGCCCAGCTCGGCGGCCACAGCGCGGAGTGTCGCGCGGTGGTCGCCATAGGCCAGCGCCATGTGATGTTCGAGACCGCTGTCGATGATGTCGGCCAGCATGTCGCTGGCGGGCCATTCAAAGCGGACAACGCCCGACGTGCCGGTGAAGGCCATCGGGCGACGCAGCATCTCGCCGAAGGACAGCACCATTTTCGGCTCCCCGAAGCTTTGCGAGATGCGCAGGAAGGTCACGGGGCCGGGTTTCAGCGGGAACTCGTAGAGCAGCGGCTGCTTGCGGTTCGTATGCACGGTCGCCGTCGGCTCGACCGTGTCGTCGCGCATCGAGATCGGGGCCTGCCCGCAATGCCAGACCACGCCGGTATTGTCGGTCGCGTCGATATCGACGAGGTCGGTGAGGAAGACCGGCGCCTGTGCGGCTTCGAGCAGGATGAGCTGCGTGAGCGCGCCATAGACATCGGCCTCGCAGGCGCAGGGCACCTTTCCTTCGCCCAGCATCGCCGCCGGGCCGCAGACCGCGCCGCCATATTGTGTGAAGGTCTCGGGCCAGCAGCGGATGGCGAAGGCGCTGTAGCCGCCCTTTTTCCGGATCGCGTCGAGCCCGGCCTTGAGCTTGAGCGAGCGGTCGAGTTCGGTCTGGTCGACCTTCTCCAGCCCGGAAACGTCCGCTTCGGCTTCGGCGCGCAGCTCGACCGCCGTGCTGGCGGGCACCGCTTTCGCCGCGTCAAAGAGATCGTCCAGAGCC
Organism: Tropicimonas sp. TH_r6; assembly: GCF_033101155.1. Taxonomy (NCBI): domain Bacteria; kingdom Pseudomonadati; phylum Pseudomonadota; class Alphaproteobacteria; order Rhodobacterales; family Roseobacteraceae; genus Tropicimonas; species Tropicimonas sp. TH_r6. The sequence continues at coordinate 225,862 of NZ_JAWMPX010000004.1, read as the reverse complement.
AGAACATCGACACCGATCCCGGCCAGTGCCTCGATCTTTTCGGCGGAATAAGCGCAGGTGTCGAAGCCAACCGGGTGTTCGCCGATGCGGCCGATTTTCTGACCCTTGAGAGCGGCAGCAACGCGGGCTCCCTCTTCATTGCGCTTGAGGACGGGTTCAGCTTCCAGCCGTCCCGCTTGCCGGTTGCCGGCGAGAAGATCGCCCAGCTCCTCGGCAATGTCGCCCTCAGGATCGGCATAGAGCCAGGAGAACTTGCGCTGATTGAGACCGAGCGCGTGGGACGCGAGGTTGAGCCCACAAAAGGCGTTGAGCCTCAGGCGTCCGCCAAGACGCGGCTCGGGCACGGCCCAGATCGACAGCGGCTGGTCAAAGGCATTGCCCGCGGCGACCGCCATGGAGGCGTCGGTGAAGGTGACCTGAAGGAGCAGGAGATGGTTGATCCCTCCGGCCGTGAGCTCGGCCATGGCGGCGCGGGTGGCCTCCTCGTCAAAGAGGAGGCGGCGCGGACCGATGATCTCATGGCCGGTGGCGTCGAGCGCGGCGAGCATCGCGGCGAGTTTTTCTTCCGCGAAGGGGACGTCGAAAGTGGGGCGTCCGAGAGGAAGGATGCCGATTTTCATGATCTGGCCTCGAGTTGGAGTTGCGCGCCCTGGTCCGGGATCACGCCGAAGGCGCCAGGCCAGCGCCGACCTGGCTTATGTAGCACTGTTTGAATTGCTGAGCCGAGTGTCACGCTTGCCGCCTCAGAACGCGTCATAGCCGTGGCGGAAGCTGGCATCGGCGGGTGTGAACCGTGCGCCGCCGGTCCCGTAGCAGGCATGTTGCGCCCAGTTGCTGGCCTTTGCGTCGGCCAGCGCCGAGATGTCCGCCATGTAATCGCAGGCCTCGCCGCGCAGGCCGGCTTCGATGGCCGCCCAGTCGGGATAGGACTGGAACGCGTCGAGCCAGATGGCGCGACCGGCGAGGAACCCGGACGCGCCCGCTGCGAAGGCGTGTTCCAGCACCTTGCGGAATTCCGGTTTCCCTGCGCCTGCCGAGAGCATGACCCAGGGGCGGCCCGCCAGCCGGCCCATCTCGTCGAAGATCGCCTGCACCTCGGCCGAGCCGTCAGCATCTTCAGCGTTCACCGGGCTTTCGAGCTTGAAGACATCGACGCCGTAATCGGGTTTGGCGAACTCCTCGACCGTGGCCAGCACGTCGTCGGATTTCTTGCCCTTCATCTCCACGTAGTCCTTGGTCTGATGGGCGTCTTTCGCCAGCGGGTAGACCAGCATTTCCAGCAGGAAGGGGATGTCGTAGCGGGCACATTCCTCGCCGATGCGTTTTACATAGTCGTTCTGAGCCTGCACAACGTCAGCTTCGGCATCGGGCCGGTACCAGGCCAGAACCTTCACCGCGTCTCCGCCCATGCGCTTGATCTTGGCGACCGTCCAGTCGTCGATATCCGAGCTGATCCGCCCGCCGGACGTCTCGGTGAAGACGGAATCCTCAAGCGTGACGATCAGGCCCTTGGCCGGGTTCAGCGTGTCGATCCCGTAGGGAATGGCGAAATGCGGGTCGACCAGAAGCGCGGTCGACTGCGCCTGCAGCGTCTCGATCAGCAGCCCCTTGAAGCGGGCGACCTCTTCCCAGGGCGCCTCGTCCACGCCGAGATGCGCCTTGATCGGGTTCTTGATGGGCGGGCGTTGGTCGGTGGCGGTCATCTTGAAGATACCGGTCTCGTCGGCCATGCGACGCAGGCCCCAAAGCTTGCCGGGAGAGAGTTCCATCAGTCGTACTCCTTGAGGAATGTCAGGACGGCGTCGCGGGCAGGGGTGCCCGTGCGGCCTCCGAAGTTCATGCATTTCAAAGCGGCGGTGGCATTGGCGAAGCGGATCGCCTGCGCCTCGGGCTGGCCTTCCGAGAGGGCGAGCGCGAAGCCGCCATGCCAGACATCGCCCGCCGCGAGCGTGTCGACCACCTCGACGCGGAAGGCCGGGATATGCGAGATCCCGGTCTCGCCCGTGTACCAGACGCCATTCGCGCCGTCGGTGACGCAGGCCCAGCCGGGGATGCGGCTTTTGAGGCGGGCGAGGGCACCGGCGAGGTCGTCGCCCGGCTCCAGCGAGGCCAGCCCCTGCGCCGAAAGGGCAAGGTGGCTGGCTTTTTCCAGCAGGCGCGGGTCGATGGGGGCCTCGCCATCGACAATGCCGGGCACGTCCCAGCGTCGCGCCAGGTCCAGCGCGGTGGCGGCGCCGTCCGGCCAGCGTGTGTCCACGAGTACGGCGCGCGCGGGCGGGAGGGCGGACATCCAGCCGGTTTCCTCCGTCAGCCCCTCGCCACGGAAATTCATGATCTGCCGTTCGCCTGTCGCGTCAATATAGACCGAGGAGAAGGAAGAGCGGCCACCGGGGGCGCGATGGACATTTTGGGTCGAGACGCCAGCCGCTTCGAGGTCGTTCAGCACAAGATCGGCCAGCGGGTCGTCTCCGAGCCGGCCGATGAAACTGGGAATGCCGCCGAGGCGGGCGATGGCGACGGCGGCATTGGCGGCTGGGCCTCCGCCAACGATTTCGGCTGCCTTGGCGCGGTATTTCGTAGGTTCGGTCGGGAAACTGTCCATGGAAAGAACGAAATCCACCGCCGCCATGCCGAGGACGAGAATGTCAGCCATCAATCCACCTCCAATCCGCTGGGGACGCTCTCCGGGCGGCCGAGACGACCCTTGATCGAATCCGTGCCGGTCAGGGCTTGCAGGAAAGCGATGATCTGGTCGACCTCTGCATCGCTGAGCGAGATCGGTTCCAGATCGCCCGCCGCGGCCTGCCTTTCGCGTTCGCGCTTGTCCTGAAGCGGGATGAAATCGGCTTTCTGGAGCCAGGGCACGTCGGGCAATTGCACCTCGTCCGGCGACCAATTGGCGAAGCCGGCGTCGGGGTCGAGGTGATGACGAACGATCCCCTTCAGCGTCGCATAGGCGCCGTTATGGCCGTAAGGGGCTGTCAGGGTTGCGTTTCTCAAGGAGGGCGTGCGAAAGCGATAGGCGTCCTCGATCCGGTCGGAGACACCCATATGGCCAACATCGCGGACAATCGGGTCCCATTGGCGGGTGCGACCGGGGCCGAAATGCGGGAGCGTGATGGCGTGGAATTCCTGATCCGTGAAGAGCGGGCCGGAATGGCAGGCCGCACAGCCGGCGTCTCCGTAGAAGAGCGCCATGCCGGCTTTTTGCTCGGGGGACAGCGCAGATTCGTCGCCTGCGAGAAATGCGTCGAAGGGGCTGTCGAAGCTCTGGAACTCGGTCGCTTCGAAGGCGGCAATTGCATTGGCGATATGGACGATATTGATGTCCAGCGGACTTTCGACATCGGCGTAGGCGGCCATGAACATCTCGGCATAGTCCGGGATCACGCGGACACGCTTGGCGAGGATCGGCCAGACATTGTCGATCCGGTCATAGACAGCGCCGGCGACCTGGTTTTCCTTCGGGTTCCCGGCCATCTCGAACTCGGAGGTCATCGGGAAGAGCGCCTGCGCGGCGAGCACGCTTTCCAGCCCGTCGGGCAGCCATTCCTGCGCCGGGGAGTTGAAACCGTTGCCATAGAGATCGGAGACATGCAGGCGGCCATCATGGAACATCGTGTGGATGTCCGTCGCGCCGAGATTCCAGAGCGCGGGCGCATTGCGCGGGATGCGCTTCTTGATGCGGTCTTCGCCCGCCCCGGCATTTCGCTTGGGGCCAACACCGTGGCCACCCTCGCCGATACCAAGCGGGAGGCCGTCCCCGGAGCCGTGGTCCGGGCTGTGGCAGGTGGCGCAGGAGATGTTGCGATTGCCCGAGAGGATCGGGTCGAAGAAGAGGAACTGGCCGAGCTTCACCTGTTCGGGCGGAAAGGTCGGGAAATCGGAGGCTTGCAATTGGCGCGGAAGCTCGCTTGCTTGGGCGCCGACGGCGCAGAGCGCCAGCCCGAGGAGGATGCCATGAAACGCCTGTGTTTTGCCCTTGCCCTTTGCGTCACCAGCCCGGCGCTGGCCGAGATCGAGACGGCGCGCGATCTGATGGATGCGCAGAAATACCCGGAGGCGATGGCAGAGCTTCTGCCGGCGGCGCGGGCGGGCAATGCGGAGGCCGAGGAGCTGATCGGGGTCATGTATGCCAGCGGGCTGGGCGTCGAGCGGGACGATGTGCGGGCGTTCGAGTGGTATCTTCGGTCCTCGCTCAAGGGCCACGCGGGGGCGCAATCCGGCATCGGCTGGTATTACGAGGTCGGCCGGGGTATGCCCGCGCCGGATCTCGTGCGCGCCTATATGTGGTACGCCCTCTCCGCCATCGGAGGGGACCCCGATGCCGCGATTTCTCAGGAAGAAGTCGTAAAGAAGATGACGCCCGACCAAATCGAACATGCCCATATCTTGATTGATGACTATCGTGTGTGGCTCTACCCGTTCCGGTAGGCGGCCGCGGGGTCCGGAGCCCCGGCGGGGCTCCGGACGAGAGTGGACTACTTGAGATCCATCGCGTTGGCTTCGGCGATTTCTGCCTCGACCTCGGCCACGGCAGCGGTCAGCGCGTCGAAGATCTTCTCTCCGCCATCGATATTGCCCTTGAACCAGTCATAGACGGGGGCTGCGGCTTCCTTGAACGCGGCCTTTTCTTCGGGAGACGGCACGTAGAGATCGCCGCCACCGGCCACGAAGTCTTCATAGGCCTGGATCGACTTGCGCTTGGGCGAGGCGAAGGTTGCCTGTTGAAGCGCATAGAAGCCGTCATTCACGACCATTTTCAGCTCGTCGGACATCTCCATGAACTTGGCGTTGTTCATCCACCAGAGCGCGCCCATGTAGGCGTGACCGTCAAGCGTCACATATTGCAGCCCGGCATCGGGGAATTTCATGCCCATGATGTCGGTGATGCCGTTCTTGGAGCCTTCGACCACGCCGGTCTGGAAAGAGGTGAAGAGCTCGGGCCACGGGATCGGGGTCGGCGAGGCGCCAAGCGCCTTGACCAGCTCCTGCGGCAAGTCGGCCACGACGGTGCGGATCTTGAGGCCTTCCATGTCGGCCGGGCCCTGCACACGGCGCTTGGTGTTGGCGAAGTTGCGCCAGCCGCCGGTGTTGCCGATGGTCATCAGGCGGATCATGCCGCCGGAATCCTCAAGCGCCATCTCGCGCATGGTGCGGGTGAAGTCGCCCTGAAGTACGGATTCGGCGATACGGTCCGAGGACATCAGGTAGGGCAGGTCGAGTACCTGCACATAGGGGAAGATGCCGGAGGCGCCGCCCGAGGTGGAGATGTAGATGTCGACAGAGCCGTCGGCCACGCCCTGGAGACACTCGGCGCCGTTGCCGCAAAGTTGGGTGCCGATGAAGAGCTCGACCTCGATGGCGCCGTTGGAAGCGCTTTCGACATAGTTCTTGAAGACGACGAGCCCGTCATAATCCTCGTCATTCTCGTTCGAGTTCGCGGTGGCGCGCAGCGTGTAATCCGCCGCTGAAGCCGCGATGGTCGACCCCGCCAGAATGGCGGCCGCCGTCAGGGTCTTGATGGTTGCTCCGAACATGCTTTCTTTCCTCCCTTTGAGAGCATTCAATTCTTTTATTGCACGAACCCGGTCAGACGCGGGATCGTCATGCAGATGGCCGGGAAATAGGTGATCAGGAAGATCACCGCGACTTCGACGGCCAGGAATGGCAGGATGGCTTTCGAGATGGCCTCCACTCTCTCGCCAGACACGGCCGAGGCCACGAAGAGCACAAGCCCCATAGGCGGCGTGGCGAGGCCCACGGTCAGGTTCACCGACATGATAATGGCGAAATGGACCGGATGGACGCCGAGATCGACGAAGATCGGTCCGAGGATGGGGCCGAGGATGATGATCGCGGGGCCGGCGTCGAGAAACATGCCGACGATGAAGAGCAGGATGTTGATCAGGAAGAGCAGGATCAGCGGATTCTCGGACAGGCCGAGGATGAAATGCGCCATGGTTTCGGGCGCATGGCTCAGCGAGACAACGGTCTTGAAGGAGACGGCGGCGCCAACCAGCAGCAGCACCGTCGCGGCCGAGAGCGCGGCCTTGGTGATGATTGCAGGCAGGTCGGAGAGCTTCATCGAATGCAGCACGAAGAAGGCGATGACCAGCGCGTAAGCCACGGCGATGGCGGAGGCTTCGGTCGGGGTGAAGACGCCGACGAGGATGCCGCCAAGAATGATGATCGGGGTTTGCAGCGGCGCGACGGCTTTCTTGCAGATGATCCGGAAATCGGCCGAGGTGGTGCGGCGCAGACGCAGCAGCATCAGATGTGCGATCGGCAGGAAGACGAGGAAGACCAGCCAGCCATTGATGGCGAGCGAGGCGCCGGTGGTGGCCGCGATCACGGCGGAGATGAGGTTGAAGGCGACGACGAGGATGCCGGCGAAGTTCAGGCGCAGCAGGACGAAGGAGACCTTGCCTTCCAGCGGCGAGATGGTCTGGCCCTTGGTGACGATGCGCTCGGCTTTGGGCAGGTCGTATTTGTCGGCCATGAGCCGCACGACCAACATCAGGCCGACGCCGACCATGACACCGGGCACGATGCCGGCGAGGAAGAGGGCCGCGACGCTCTCGCCCATGACATAGGCATAGATGATCATGATGCCCGAGGGCGGGATGATCGGCCCGATAACCGAGGAGGCGGCCGTGACAGCGGCAGCGAAGGTTTTGGTATAGCCGTTCTTTTCCATCGCCGGGATCAGGGTCGAGCCGAGCGCCGAGGTGTCGGCCACGGCCGAGCCGGAGAGGCCGGCAAAGAGGATGGAACTGAGGATGTTCACATGCGCCAGCCCGCCGCGCAGGTGTCCCATCAGCGCCTGGGAGAACTCGACAAGGCGGGTGGTGATCCCGCCCTTGTTCATCAGCTCGCCCGCGAGCACGAAGAAGGGCAGCGCCATCAGCGGGAAGCTGTCCATCCCGTTGTAAAGGTTGCGATACAGCAGCGCGAGATCGCGTTCCTGCCCGTTCAGCCACAGGAGAAGACCGGGGGACACCAGCAACGCGAAGAAGACCGGCATGCCGACAAGCAGGAAGAGCAGGAAGAGCGGGAGGAACAGGGCGAGCATCAGTCGGCACTCTGCAAGGTGTCAGGGGCGTCGTCGGACGGAAGTTCGGCGTCTTCGTCAAGCAATTGGATCAAGCTGCGCAGGATCAGCTCGATATTGACCGAGATCAGCAGGATCATCCCCACGAAGAGCGACATATACATGAATTTCAGTTTGACCTTGACCGTTTCCATGCCTGCCCACTCGAGCGGGATGCGCAAGGAAGAGGAGTTGAATTTTCCACCGAAGCCGAATGTGTGCTCGTAGCCATGCTGAACGCCGATCACGAGGACGAAAAGCGAAAGAACAAGGATGACAAGCGAAAGAACCAGCCCCGCTGTGCGCGGCAGCGCCTGGGGCAGCATATCGATGGCGACGAAGCCGCCCCAGCGATAGGCGGAGGGTGCCATCAGGCCGGTCATCCAGAGCATCAGGAAGCGCGCGGCCTCGTCGGGCCAGTTCAACGCGTTGTTCAGCGCATATCGAAAGAAGACCTGAAGCAGGATGACAAAGACCATCAAGGCCAAGGCGACCCAGCCCAAGCTGCGCCCAACACGCAGTACATGCGTGTTGACCCAGCACAGCGGACGCAGCAATGCGAGCACCAGCTATCTCCTCCCCATCAAATTCGAAACAGAATCGCCGTTCGTATTGTGCGTTTTGAGTTTCGAATTTGTCGAATGCTGTTCCAAACGAATGTTTCTGTCAAGCGACGTGACTGTCCAGCATCACCTTTCTGGCATAGCTTGGCCTAGTCTGCGAGCGTTAGTCCAACTCCCAGGCTGCGACAAAGGTTACGTAATTCGGCCGGACAGGCCTTGTCCGTGACAAGCGTGCGCATCTGCTGGAGATGGCCGATACAGACCGGCGCCATGCGTTCGAACTTCGAGGAATCGGCTGTGAGGATGACATTGCGCGATGAGGCGAGGATGGCGCGGGCCACGGCGGCCTCGCGCAGGTCGAAATCGAGCAACGCCCCGTCCGAGGCGATGGCGGCACAGCCGACGATGGCGAGATCGGCCCGGAACTGGCGGATGAACTCGACCGCGGACTCACCCAGGATCGCGCCGTCGGAGCCGCGAACAACGCCCCCCGGCACCATGACCTCGACCCCCGGAAGCCCCCTTGTATCATTGGCGATCAAGACGGAATCCGTCACCACTTTCAGCCCCGAATGCAGGCCGAGGTGACGGGCAAGCTCTGCCGTTGTCGTGCCGGCATTGATGATGATCGCTGTGTTGTTCGGCACGAGCTGTGCGGCCGCCCGCCCGATCAGTTCTTTCTGCTCGCGCGCGATCTGCTGGCGAATCTCGTAGCCGGTATATTCACTGCCCGCGAGCAGCGAGGCGCCGCCATGAAAGCGCATCACGCGGCCTTCCTCGGCGAGGATGTTGAGATCCTTGCGGATGGTCTGCGGTGTGGTCTCGAAGAACTCCGCCAGGTCCTCGACCATGGCGCGTCCGTTCTGGTGCAGGTGCCGCAGGATCGCCTGCTGGCGGGCCTTGGTGTTTCGTCCGGTTTTCATATCGTACAGTTTTCCCGGTCATTTCTTTCGAATGAAACAGCAAACGAAAGCTTTTGGAAAGAGGGAATCTACGTCGCCTTGGGACGGAAGCGCGCGCGGTTGGGGGCTTCAGAGCGGTCGAAACGTAAGAAAGGTGGGACTGGAACGACCGAAAATCGGGTCGAAACGACCGGTTTGGAGGCGAATTCGGTCAATCGGGGCGGGCAAGCAAGGCGAAATCCCGGCTCTGACCGAAGTTTCGGTCGATTTGCCCCCGGGTTTCGGTCGTTTGACCGGATAGCGGGCAGGTGGGACGTTTGGCCGGTCATCGGCGAAAGACTGCAGAGCGCCCTCTCTCCATTATCCGGGCGGGTTGTTCGCCCCTGTCGGTCTTCATGGAGGCGACCGAGGCGTCGTCCCAACTTTGGCGAAGGTCAACGCGGCGGTTCGAGCACCCATCGCAGGGCGGCAAACCTCCGAATTTGGTGTCCTGGTGCAATTTCTCTTGGGAGATCCCCGTGAAAATGCAAAAATTACACGTACGAAGGCCTTTTTTAGATTTTTTTGTTGCTGTCGCGAAATACGTGCAGCCATTTTTGGAGGAACGAAATTGGGATCAATCAAGTATGATGTTCCGCTTCTACAGCAGGCGAAATCCATGTCCTGTTGGAATGCGGCGGCGATGATGATTGGATATACCTATGAAGTGGGCCCCCGGCAGATCGCGCTCGAGGCGGCCTATGTTTCGAATACCGGTATCACCGTCGATGAAGTCAAGACGCTGGCCAGGTTCGAAGGTTTGAAGCTTCTGCAGTCCAGCGACCATGAGTTCAGCTCCGCAAGTCTGATTGCAACGCTTTCCCGATATGGCCCGATCTGGGCCGCCGGGATGTGGTTCGGGGTGGCGCATGCGGTCGTGGTTGCCGGCTGTAACGATGCCGGCGAAGGCACGGTTGTGTTCAATGACCCGGGCGATGCTCAGGAGAAAACGGGATCTGTGAGTTGGTTCAACGAAAAGCGCATTCGAGGAACCATGCTGGTCCGTGGATATCCGCCCAGAAGGATCGGACGATGGGCGTAGCGTGATGGCCTTTTGGTGTTGATCGTGGGGTGACGCTGGCGCTTCTTGCCGCTGGGAACGGCGCTCGGAGTTTGGGCGGGACCTCACCGCCTATCGGCCCGGGCGACCAGCCCGGGCCATGCCCCTTCGTCGGCTTACGCGGCCCCATCAGGGGCCACGATCCCGCCTCAGTCCCCCCGGGAGGGCGTTTTGCGACGTTGCGGCGGGAACCAGCGTTGGAGTGGGTTGCGCCATAAAGTGCATCTCCCGAGCGGAGCGGACGCCCTCTCGAGGTCGGGCTTGGCCCGGTCTGCTCGCGCTTTCCTAGCACGAAGGCGCTTTGGGGTTGCATTGGGAGTAAAAATCTGAACGTGGGGCGGCTTGGCGCGCGCTCCAATTATTTCACTTTTTTTCCCTAATCGAACTCAAACCTTTTCTAGGCAGTCGAGGCTTCGCCTTTGACTTGGCTTCTTTTGCGTCAGTTTTTGATGGCACGATAACAACGCGACCGCCGACGTTCTTAACCATTAAGTCGATACCGGAAGAAGCTGAACGCGCCTCCGTTGCGCGTTTATTGAGAAAAATGTTTTCTCCTTCGCGTAGGCGTGTAGAGTATATGCTGGCAGCCAGTTCCTGATACCTTTTTGAAATACTCGAAAAGTTTTCTCGACTGATTTGAACGTCCGCTCTTTCGAGCTTCTCAGGGGCGTTCTTGTTTAGAATTCCCCAAGATCCTTTGCTCAGCCAGCCTTGGCGATTACTGCCAACTTCACTAATTAGAAACCTCTTTTCAGTTCCCAGCGCTGCTTTGACTCGTTTACTAAGTTCAACGGCTGATAGGCTTGAAAGCAGGTAGAAACAATAGTCCATGTCGTAACGCCATGCGTCAATTTCATCCTGATCGTTCAAGAAGCCGACAAGTTCGTCACGAGTTCCCAAGTCGTCGCTATACACAAAAATATATGGCTTACTTTCCATCGTCTTCTCCATCCGTTGGATCCTCGGAAAAATCGGCGTACTCAGCGAGAATAACGTTGTCCGAACCCGACTGTCCCACGAGATCTATCTGCATCCTTGCGAGCTGAAACTGCTCAGATTGCAAGAGTCCGGGGTTGCGGTGGGTAAAAAAGATCAGTTGATAAGCGGCAATTACAAGGGGAATAGACGCCAAAACCATAACTGTGTCGACACTTTTCCCCAAATAGCCATACAGTGTGAGGGTTGGCGCGGATATCAAGCCGCACAGCCAGAGCGTGGGTGTCAGGACGCTTCTCACCTTCTGAGAGGCAACGTTCTTTGACCCAATATTGATTAAGTTGTTCCAGATTGGTTCCTGCTTGCCGCTCATTCCTACACCCAAATCAGACCTCGTGGCATTTTAACAGAAAGGCAGGAGTTGTCAGCAGATTGCGGACAGGAATTTCCGTAAAGCTCATCGACGATGCCAACAAGACACCTTCACTGCTCAGAGGGAATCAAGAGGGCCCGCCATCGGCGGGCCCTTTCGAGTCTCTCAAGTGTCTCTCAGGCTTACTGCGGGATCTCGCCGGTGATGCCTTCGACATAGAAGTTCATGCCCGCGAGCGTGCCGTCATCGGCCACTTCGCCTTCGGCCAGCCAGGCAGAGCCGTCCTGCTTGTTGATCGGGCCGGTGAAGGGGTGGTATTCGCCGGCGCCGATGGCGGTGGCCATGGCTTCGGCTTCGGCTTTCACGTCAGCGGGCACGGCGTCGGTGATTTCGCCGATCTTCACCATGCCGGTGGAGATGCCGTCCCAGGTGTCAACGCTCGTCCATGTGCCGTCCATGACCGCCTGTACCCGGTCGATGTAGTAGGGTGCCCAGTTGTCGATTATCGAGGAGACCCGTGGCTCTGGCGCATATTCGGACATGTCGGAGGCCTGGCCGAACCCAATCACGTTGCCAGCGGCCTCTGCGGCGGCCAGCGGCGCGGTCGAGTCGGTGTGCTGCAGGATCACGTCTGCGCCCTGTTCGATGAGTGCTGTGGCGGCGTCGGCTTCCTTGGCAGGATCGACCCAAGTGTAGACCCAGATGACGGAAAACTCGACATCCGGGTTGACCTTCTTGGCGTGGAGATAGGCGGAGTTGATGCCGCGGATCACCTCGGGGATCGGGAAGGAGCCGATATAGCCGACCTTGTTGGTCTTGGTCATCTTGCCGGCGATATGGCCCTGCACGGCGCGGCCTTCATAGAAGCGGGCCGAGTAGGTGGAGACGTTGTCGGCGCGCTTGAAGCCGGTGGCGTGCTCGAATTTTACATCCGGGAACTTGGCGGCGACGTTGATGGTCGGGTCCATGTAGCCGAAGGAGGTGGTGAAGATGAGGTCGGCGCCGCCGAGGGCCATCTGGGTCATGGCGCGTTCGGCGTCGGCGCCTTCGGGGACGGATTCCTGATAGACGGTCTCGACCTTGTCGCCGAAATGCTCTTCGACGGCGAGGCGGCTTTCATTGTGCTCATAGGTCCAGCCGCCATCGCCGACCGGTCCGACGAAGATGAAGCCGACCTTGGTGGGGTCTTCGGCGAGCGCCGTCGTTGCGAGGCTGGCCGCCAGCGCGGTGCCGGCGAGGAGGGTTTTGAGTGTCATTGGTAGTCTCCCGTGTTGGTTTTTGGGCAGCAGCCTCTAGGTCGAGGCGTGGAAGGATCGGCCGAGTTCGGCGGGCGCGTTGAGCGCGGCGCGCGAGCGGCCGGAGGACATGATCACGAGCACGAGGATCGTGATCAGGTATGGCGACATGGAGAGATATTCGACCGGCACCTTGAGGCCGGCGGCCTGCAGGTTGAGCTGGAGCACGGAGAGGCCGCCGAAGAGATAGGCGCCGATCAGGATGCGCCAGGGCTTCCAGGAGGCGAAGACGACGAGGGCCAGCGCGATCCAGCCGGCGCCGGCTGTCATGCCTTCGGTCCATTGCGGCACGCGCACGACGCTGAGATAGGCGCCGCCGAGCCCGGCGCAGGCGCCGCCGAAACCGATGGCCATGAGGCGGATGCGGATGACCTTGTAGCCGAGCGCGTGGGCGGCGTCGTGGTTTTCGCCGACGGCGCGCAGGATCAGCCCCGCGCGGGTGTATTTCAGCGTGGCCGAGGTGGCGGCGATGATGGCGATCGAGACATAGACCATGAGGTCGTGCTGGAAGAGGATCGGGCCGAGGATGGGGATGTCGGACAGGAGCGGGATGTGGAGGCTTGCGATTTCCAGGCCCTTGATGCCGATATAGCCCTGTCCGATCAGCGCCGAGAGGCCGAGGCCGAAGAGGGTCAGCGCGAGGCCGGTGGCGACCTGGTTGGAGAGCAGGAACTGGGTGAGGAAGCCGAAGACCATCGAGAGGGCTGCGCCGGACAGGGCTGCGGCGATGAAGCCGAGCGTGGCGGATTGGGTTTCGACCGAGATGGCGAAGCCGCAGATGGCGCCGGTGATCATCATGCCTTCGACGCCGAGATTGAGCACGCCGGCGCGTTCGGTGACCAGTTCGCCAATGGCGGCGAGCAGGATCGGGGTGGAAGCGACCATAAGCGAGGCGAGCAGCAGGATCCAGTTGATGGAGTCGAGATTCATTGGGTGCGAACTCCTTGGCCGGTAGAACGGTGGGCTGGTTCGCACGGAATCAAGGCGAAGCCGCCGTGCGAGCGCCAGACCGTCCCGGCGGGCTGGCGCTTTGCCGCCGGCGCGCGACGCTCGGAGCTTTGACGGACCTGGCTGGGATAAAGCGCGCGCCTCCGAGGTTGCAGCGCCAGCCCACGGTCTGGCGCGCGCACGGCTTGTGTCTCAATCGGGTGGAGGGTCATGCCACGCCCTCCTTCACGCGTTTGATCTTGTAGTTCGACAGCACGTCGACGCCGAGCAGGAAAAAGAGCAGCATGCCCTGAAAGGCCTGGATGGCGGCGGCGGGGATTTGCAGCGAGGCTTGAGCCGCTTCGCCGCCGATATAGGTCAGGGCCATCAGCAGTCCGGCGAGGAGGATGCCGACGGGGTGGAGGCGGCCGAGGAAGGCGACGATGATGGCGGTGAAGCCGTAGCCGGAATTGAAGTTGATGGCGATCTGGCCGGCGGGGCCTGTGACTTCGAAGAGACCGGCGAGGCCAGCGAGCGCGCCGGAGAGGCCCATGCAGAAGACGACCAGCATGGTCGGGTTCACGCCGCCGAAGCGGGCGGCCTTGGGGGACTGGCCAGCGAGCTGGATGTGGAAGCCGGTGAGATGCCTCGACAGCAGGATATAGGCGAAGATCACCGCGATCAGCGCGGCGACGACACCGTAATGGATGCCTGTCCCGGCCCAGAGCTCGGGATTGGAGGCGGCCGGGTATTGCTGCAGGTTGCGCGAGCCGGGAAAGCCGGTGGCGTCCGGGTTGCGCAGCGCGCCGAGCGCCATCGCGGCGAGAAGCTGCTCGGCCACGTAGACCAGAAGCAGCGAGACGAGGATCTCGTTGGTGTGGAACTTCACCTTCAGGATCGCCGGGATCATTGCCCAGAGCAGGCCGCCAAGCGCGCCGGCGATCACCATCAGCGGGAAGATGTACCAATGCTCGGCCGGATAGAAGGCGAGGCCGACGGCGGCGCCGCAGATGGCGCCAATGATGTATTGGCCCTCGGCGCCGATATTCCAGATGCCCGCGCGGAAGCCCATGGCGAGGCCGATGGCGATCAGGATCAGTGGACCCGCCTTCACCAGCAACTGGCCGCGATAGTAGAAGGCGAACTCACCGAGGATCGGGTCGTAGAAGATCGTCTTGATGGCGAGGAAGGGGTTCTTGCCCAGAAGCGCGAACATCAGCCCGCCTGCCAGCATTGTCAGCACGACCGCCAGCACAGGCGTCGCATAGGTCCACGCCTTCGAGGGGGTGGGGCGTTTTTCCAGCCGGATCACGGGTGACCCTCCTCGTAAGCTTCCTTGATATGTTCGGCCCCGGACGTGTCCGCGACATCCATGTCATGGGCGCCGCCGAGCATCAGGCCGATCTGTTCCATCGTCAGCCCCTGCATCGGTCTGGGCGCCGAGAGATGGCCGGCATTGAGCGCGGCAAAGCGGTCCGAGACCTCGCGCAGCTCGTCGAGGTCCTGGCTGATCACCAGGACGGCGGTGCCGTTCGAGGCCAGGTCCAGCAGCGCCTGCCGGATCGCCGCCGCTGCCGCCGCGTCCACGCCCCAGGTCGGCTGGTTGACCACCAGCAGCTCGGGACGCTGCAGGATCTCCCGCCCGATGACGAATTTCTGCAGGTTGCCGCCCGAGAGCGCGCGGGCGGCGACATGGGCGCCCGGCGTGCGCACGTCGAAGGCGTCGATGATCTCTTCGGCGAAGCGCTTCGCCGCGCCCCATTTGAGAAAGCCGGCGGAGGTCAGCTCCTGTCGCTGCCAGCCGGAGAGAATTCCGTTCTCGGTCAGGCTCATATCCGGCGCTGCCGCATGGCCCAGCCGCTCCTCTGGCGCGGTCAACATGCCCAGGCGGCGGCGCGCATTGGGGGGCAGGTGGCCGACCGGTTTGCCGCGGAACCGCACCGTCTCCGGCGAGCCCATCGTTTCGCCCGAGAGCGCGGAGAGCAGCTCGTCCTGCCCGTTGCCAGCGACGCCGCCAATGCCGAGGATCTCGCCTGCGCGCAGCTCGAAGCCGATATTCTGCAACTTGGTTCCGAAGGTTGCGACATCGACCGAGGTCAGCCCGGCCACTTGCAGCACCACGTCGCCCGGCGTGCCCGGCGCCCGGTCCGGCACTTGCAGCGCTTCGCCAACCATCAGCTCGGCCAGCTCGGCCGCTGATTTCTCGCGCGGGTCGCAGGAGGCGACATGCTTGCCGCGGCGCAGGATCGTGGCGCCGTCGCAGAGGGCGCGGATTTCTTCGAGCTTGTGCGAGATGTAGAGGATCGAGGTGCCTTCGGCCTTCAGCTTGTTGAGCGTGGCGAAGAGGATTTCGACCTCCTGCGGCGTCAGCACGGAGGTCGGCTCGTCCATGATCAGGAGTTTCGGGTCCTGCAGCAGGCAGCGCACGATCTCGACGCGCTGGCGTTCGCCGGCGGAGAGCTCGCCGACGAGGCGGCGGGGGTCCAGCGGCAGGCCATAGGCGTGGGAGACCTCGCGGATCTCGCGGGCGAGCTGGGAGAGCGGCGGCGGGCTTTCCATGCCGAGCCCGACATTCTCGGCCACGCTCAGCGCCTCGAAGAGCGAGAAATGCTGGAAGACCATGGCGACGCCGGCGGCGCGGGCGGCGCGGGGTTCGGGTGGCGCGAAGGCCTGGCCGCGCAGGCGCATCGTCCCTGAGTCCGGCTTGACGAGGCCGTAGATCATCTTGACCAGCGTCGATTTGCCGGCGCCGTTCTCGCCGAGAAGGGCGTGGATCTCGCCCTCTGCAATGTCGAAGGACACGTCGTCATTGGCGACGACACCGGGATAGGCCTTGGTCAGCCCCTGGACGGAGAGGAGTTCGGTCACGCGGGACGGTCCATGGCAGTCTCGATTCTCGCTGAGTCGGCTCTAAGTAACAAGGCCGTGACACCGACCGCAATGGCCTGCGGCGCCTTGCCGAGGGATGGATCGCCGATCGGGCAGGTTATGTGCTGAATGGACCTGTCCGAATGGCCAAGTTGCCGCAATCGCTTGCGGAACCGGGCCCATTTCGTGGCAGATCCGATCAGCCCGGCGGAGGCGAAGCCGCGCGACAGGAGCGCGTGGCAGAGCGCGAGGTCCAGCGCGTGGGAATAGGTCAGGATCAGGTGGTGGGCGTCTTGCGGCGCGTGGGCGGCGAGCCGGGCCGGGTCCTGCGCGACGATCTGTTCTGCGCGGGGCGGCAGCGGGGTCGGGAAGCGCTCGGGCGCGGTGTCGATCCAGTGGATACGCCAGTCTTCGAGCGGCGCCATCATCGTGACGATGGCGCGGCCGACATGGCCGGCGCCCCAGACCCAGAGCGCCTGTTGCGGTTGGCTCAGCGGCTCGGTGATCCAGCCGCCGCTGAGGGCGAGGTCGGCGGGGGCGGCGGCGTTTCGGTGGTGGGCGAGGTGACGGGTGACCGAGAGCGGTCTTGCGGCGGGATGGCCGGGAAGCGGGCGGGCGATGCAGCCGGCTTCGGGGGCGGGCAGGGTGTCTTGCTCGAAGATCTCGCAGAGCAGGGTGACGGCGCCGCCGCAGCATTGGCCGAGCGCGGTTCCGAGCGGGATTTTCCGCAGCCATGGTCCGGTGAGGGCGTCCTGTGCGGCGTCCCATTCCAGCCGTCCGCCGCCGATCGTGCCGCTCTGTCCGCCCTCCCAGACCAGCATAGAGGCGCCGGGTTCGCGCGGGGCCGAGCCCTTGACCTCGGCGACGAGGATGCGGGCGACGCGGCCATGGCGGGTGGTGGCCTTGCGCAAGGTTTCGAGGTCGAAGCTCATGGGCGGACCCTTTCGACGGCGGCGAGGATGCGTTCGGGGGTCGCGGGGGCGTCGAGCGCCGGGTAGCCCGGGCCGCAGGCGGCGATGGCGTCGGAGAGGGCGAGGAAGGCGGAGATGCCGAGCATGAAGGGCGGCTCGCCGACGGCCTTGGAGCGGTAGATTGTTTCCTCGCGGTTGGGCGCGTCCCAGAGGGCGACATTGAAGATATCCGGGCGGTCGGAGCAGGCGGGGATCTTGTAGGTCGAGGGGGCGTGGGTGGTGAGCCGGCCCGTGTCGTCCCAGACCAGCTCCTCGGTGGTCAGCCAGCCCGCGCCCTGCACGTAGCCGCCCTCGATCTGGCCGATATCGAGCGCGGGGTTCAGCGAGGCGCCGGCATCGTGGAGGATGTCGGTGCGCAGGATACGGTTTTCGCCGGTCAGCGTGTCGATCACGACTTCTGTGACGGCGGCGCCATAGGCGAAATAGAAGAAGGGGCGGCCGCGGCCGGCGATCCGGTCCCAGGCGAGTTTGGGGGTCTTGTAGAAGCCGGCCGCGCTCAGGCTGACGCGGGCGAGATAGGCGGCCATCACGGCGTCCTCGAAGGGGATGGACTCAGGGCCGACATGGACCTGTCCGTCTTCGAAGCGGACGGCGCTGGGCTCGGCCTGGAACTGCTCCGCGACGATTGCGGCGATCCTGTCGCGGATCTCGTCGCACGCGGCCTTGACGGCCATACCGTTGAGATCCGTTCCGGAGGAGGCGGCGGTCGCGGAGGTGTTGGGCACCTTGCCGGTATCGGTGGCGGTGATCTTGACGCGTTCGGTGCCGACGCCGAAGCGGTCGGCGGCGACCTGCGCGATCTTCTGGAACAGGCCCTGTCCCATTTCGGTGCCGCCATGGTTCAGGTGGATCGAGCCGTCGCTATAGACATGGACCAGCGCGCCGGCCTGGTTGAGATGGGTGAGCGTGAAGGAGATGCCGAATTTGACCGGGCTCAGCGCGAGCCCCTTTTTCAGGATCGGGTTCTCCGCGTTCCAGGCGTCCACCGCCGCGCGCCGGGCGGTGTAGTCCGAGCTGGCCTCAAGCTGCTCGACCATGGCGCCGAGGATGAAATCCTCGACCTCCATGTGATAGGGTGTGGGCTGGGGCGGGGTGTCGGAGCTGGCCTCGGTGTAGAAATTCAGCCGCCGGACCTCCAGGGGGTCGCGCCCGACCTCATGGGCGATGTGGTCGAGCACGCGCTCGATGCCGAGCACGCCCTGCGGGCCGCCGAAGCCGCGGAAGGCGGTGGCCGATTGGGTGTTGGTGCGCAGCCGGTGCGAGGTGATCCGGACATTGTCGAGGAAATAGGCGTTGTCGGCATGCAGCATCGCCCGGTCCGCGACCGGCAGGGAGAGGTCCTGCGCCCAGCCGCAGCGGCAGAACTGTTCGAACTCGATACCGAGGATGCGGCCTTGCGTGTCGATCCCGGCGCGGTAGGAGATGCGGAAGTCGTGGCGTTTGCCGGTGATGATCATGTCATCGTCGCGGTCATAGCGCATCTTGCAGGGGCGGCCGGTGGCTTGAGCCGCGACCGCGCAGGCGACGGCGAGCGCGTTGCCCTGGCTTTCCTTGCCGCCGAAGCCACCGCCCATGCGCCGGACCTCGACGCGGACCGAATGCATCGGTTGACCGAGCGCTTCGGCGACCTTGTGCTGGATCTCGGTCGGGTGCTGGGAGGAGGAATGCACGAGCATGTCGCCGGCTTCCTGCGGCAGGGCGAGCGCGGCCTGGCTTTCGAGGTAGAAATGCTCCTGCCCGCCCATTTCGATGCTGCCTTCGACGATATGCGCGGCCGTGGCGATGGCGGACTCCGGGGTGCCGCGCTCATAGGTGCGCGGGCCGTCTTCGAAGCGCCAGTCCGCGGCGAGGGCGTCGTCGATGGTCAGGATGGGGTGGCGGGTTTCACAGGCGATCTCTCCGAGCCGGGCGGCCTTGCGGGCAGCGATGTGGCTCTCGGCGATGACGAGGAAGAGCGGCTGGCCGCGATAGTGGATCTCGCCGGAGCTCAGCATTTCCTCGTGGAAGGCGGGCGTGGGCGAGACATCGTTATGGGCCGGCAGGTCGGCGGCGGTGAGAACCGCGACGACGCCGTGGGCGGCGCGGACCGCGTCGAGATCCATGTCGGTGATGCGCCCGGCGGCGGTGGTGGAGAGGCCGAAGGCGAGGTGCAGGCAATTGGCCGGGGTGGGGATGTCATCGACATAGCGGGCGCTGCCGGTGACATGCTGCTCTGCTGCGTCATGGGGCAGGGGGCGGGAGACGCTCATGGGCGGACCTCCAGCACATTGGTCGCCGTGCCGGTGCTTTCGGCGAGGCAGCGGCGCAGGAGATTGCGGGCGGTGTCGAGACGGTAGGCGGCGGAGGCGCGCATGTCGCTGATCGGGGCGAAATCGGTTTCGAAGGCCGCGAGGGCTGGGGCGATGCCGACCTCGTTCCATGGCTGTCCGAGCAGGGCCGCCTCGACGGCGCTTGCGCGTTTCGGGGTTGCGGCCATGCCACCGAAGGCGATGCGGGCGGCGGTGACGCGGCCCTCTTGCACGGCGATGTTGAAGCAGCCGCAAAGGGCGGAGATGTCCTGATCGAAGCGTTTGGAAATCTTGTAGCAGCGCAAGTGATCGGGTTGGCGGGGAATCGAGACGGCTTCGACGAACTCGCCGGGGGCGCGGTCCTGTTTGCCATAGGCGAGGAAGTAGTCTTCCAGCGGCAGGGCGCGGCGTGTGTCTCCCTTGCGCAGGTGGAGCGTGGCGCCGAGCGCGATCAGGGCGGGCGGGGCGTCGCCGATGGGGGAGCCGTTGGCGATATTGCCGCCGATGGTGGCGGCATCGCGGATCTGGGCGGAGGCGAAGCGGCGCAGCATCTCGGCGACGCCGGGATGGCGGTTGGCCATGAGCCGGTGGAGATCGGCGATCGTGACCATGGCGCCGAGGCGGAGTTCCGTGTCGGTGATCTCGACATGGCGCAGGTCGTCGCAGCCGGAGAGGAAGGCCAGCGGGCCGATCTCCTGCAGGTGCTTGGTGATCCAGAGGCCGATATCGGTGGCGCCGGCGATGAGCGTGGCCTCGGGATGGGCTTCGTACCAGCGGGCGAGCTCGTCGGAGGAGCTGGGCAGGCCCAGCCCCGCCTCCTCGCCCGCGTCGGGGCGGGCCCCTTCCGGTACTGGCTCGGAGGGCGCGGCGAACCAGTCGGGCGGGGGCGTGTCGGCGGCGGCTTCGGCGGCGGCGACGATGGGGGCATAGCCGGTGCAGCGGCAGAGATTGCCAGCGAGGCGGTCGTCGAAATCGCGCGCGCCGTTGAGATGGGCCGTGGCCATGGACATGACGAATCCCGGCGTGCAGAAGCCGCATTGGCTGCCGTGATGGGTGATCATTTCCTGCTGGACCGGGTGCCGCTCGCCATTCGGTCCGCTGAGGCCTTCCACCGTGGTGATCGACTTGCCGGCGAGCTGGGGCAGCAACAGGATGCAGGCATTGAGGGCGCGGGCCGGCCCGTCGCCGTCGCGCAGCATCACCGTGCAGGCGCCGCAATCGCCCTCGTTGCAGCCCTCCTTCGTTCCGGTGAGCCCGCGTTCTTCACGTAGCCAGTCCAGCAGCGTGCGTGTCGGCGGCGCATCGGCGCGCACGACCTTTCCGTTGAGACGAAAAGCGATCTTCATTTGGTCTTCCGCCGCGGTACCGGGTTGGCTTCCCCAAGGCGCGCCCCCGATGCGGCGTAGAAGGCGCGTGGTCCTGTTGCAGACCTCAGCAAAACCAAAACATGGCGCTATTGCAAGCGAAGGACGGCGGGAACGCCTTTACTTGGGGCGATTGCACAATTGTTGGGCGGTGCGCTGGGGAATGTGACGGAATTGGATGGGCGGGCGGACGGAGAGCGATTGGGGCAGCGGATGGGCGGTTCTGTCCGGGCCTCCCCCTTCCTGCGTTAACCTTAATGGTCGTTAAGGTTAACGCAGGAAGGGGGAGAGAAAGGCTGTGGGGGCGGAGCTGGTTGGGGTGCGGGTCTTGCTTGCCTGTTTGGCGTGTTTTGGAGCTGGTTTACCCGGTTGTGGTGCGAGGGGACCTGGTTGGTCTGGTTGGGATGCGTTGGACCCTGCTTGCCTGGTTGGGATGTGTGGGGCTTGGCTGATCTGGTTGGGGTGTGTTGGATCTGGCTGGCCTGGTTGGGAGGTGTGGGGCTTGGCTGATCTGGTTTGGGGTGTGTAGGATCTGGCTGGCCTGGTTGGGATGTGCAGGGCTTGGCAGACCCGGTTGAGATGTGTTGGACCAGGCTGTCCGTATTGGGGGGTGGTTAGGTCGTGCCGGTTTGGACGGTCGCGGGGTTTGCCAGAGGCTTGCCGCATTTCGTGGCGGGGCGGTTGGGGGGCGGGAAGTTTCGTCCGATTGCAGAGGGTTGCCGGATATCCACAGGAAGTCGCGAGCGGGGCGGTTTTCCTGCACGGGTCCGACGCCTAAAGTCGCCGCATGAGCAGCGCCCCCCGATTCATACATCTCCGCCTTCACACCGAATACTCGCTCCTCGAGGGCGCCATTCGGACCAAGAAACTGCCCGGCCTGTGTCGCGACATGGGTATGCCGGCCGTGGCCGTGACCGATACGAACAACATGTTCGCGGCGCTGGAATTTTCCGTGACGGCGAGCGGGGCCGGGATCCAGCCGATCATGGGCTGCCAGGTCGATCTCGAATATGAGCCAGCGGTGCAGGGGCAAAAACCGGTGCCGCCGGCGCCTGTCGTGCTGCTGGCGCAGGACGAGACGGGCTACGAGAACCTGATGAAGCTCAATTCTTGCCTCTACCTGCGCGGGGATCACCTTCTGCCGCATGTGACGGCGGAGGAGTTGGCGCAGTATTCCGACGGTGTGATCTGCCTGACCGGAGGGCCGGACGGAGCGCTGGGTCGGATGGTGCGGGACGGACATGAACCGGCGGCCGAGGCGCTGCTGGCGAAGATGGTCGCGGCTTTCCCGGACCGGCTCTATGTCGAGCTGCAACGTCATCCGGGCGAGGACGGGCTGCCGGAGGCGGAGCTGCTCACGGAGAAATTCTTTGTCGAGGCGGCCTACAGGCTGGACCTGCCGTTGGTGGCGACCAATGACGTCTATTTCCCCAAGGCGAATTTCTACGAGGCGCATGATGCGCTGATCTGCATCGCCGATGGCGCCTATGTCGACCAGCAGGAGCCGCGCCGGCGGCTGACGCCGCAGCATTACCTCAAGACGCCCGAGGAGATGATCACACTTTTTGCCGATCTTCCGGAGGCAATTGAAAACACAGTGGAAATCGCCCGGCGGTGCCATGTGGTCTCACAGCTGCGAGATCCGATCCTGCCGACCTTTGCGAAGGACGAGGTCGAGGAATTGCGCCGGCAGGCCCATGAAGGGCTGGAGGCGCGGTTGGCCGTCATCCCGCATGCGGCGACGGTCGAGGAATACAATGCGCGGCTGGAGTTCGAGCTCGGGATCATCGAGTCGATGGGGTTCCCGGGCTATTTCCTGATCGTTGCGGACTTCATCAAATGGGGCAAGGACCACAATATTCCGGTCGGGCCGGGGCGGGGGTCGGGCGCCGGCTCGCTGGTCGCCTATGCGCTGACCATCACCAATCTCGACCCGCTGCGCTACTCGCTGCTGTTCGAGCGGTTTCTCAATCCGGAGCGGGTTTCGATGCCCGACTTCGACATCGACTTCTGCATGGATCGCCGGGAGGAGGTGATCCATTACGTCCAGGAAAAATATGGCCACGACAAGGTCGGCCAGATCATCACCTTCGGTGCGCTGCTCTCCAAGGCGGCGGTGCGCGATATCGGGCGGGTGTTGCAGATGCCGTTCGGGCAGGTGGACCGGCTCAGCAAGATGATCCCGGTGGAGGGGGTGAAGCCTGTCTCTATCGAGAAGGCGCTGGCCAGCGAGGAGCGGCTGCGCGACGAGGCGAAGAATGACACGCAGGTCAACCGGCTGATGGTCTATGGCCAGCAGGTCGAGGGGCTGCTCAGGAATGCCTCGACCCACGCCGCTGGCGTGGTGATCGGGGACCGGCCGCTGGACGCGCTGGTGCCGCTCTACCAGGATCCGCGCTCGGACATGCCGGCGACGCAGTTCAACATGAAATGGGTCGAGCAGGCGGGGCTGGTGAAGTTCGACTTTCTCGGGTTGAAGACGCTGACGGTGATCCAGAACGCGCTGGACCTGCTGAAGAAACGCGGGGTCGAGATCGATATCGATCATATCCCGCTTGATGACGAGAAGACCTACGAACTCTATGCCAACGCGAAGACGGTCGCGGTGTTCCAGGTGGAAAGCTCGGGCATGATGGATGCGCTCCGGCGCATGAAGCCGACCTGTATCGAGGATATCGTCGCGCTTGTGGCGCTCTACCGGCCCGGGCCGATGGAGAATATCCCGACCTATTGCGAGGTGAAGAACGGCACGCGGGAGCGCGAATCCGTGCATCCGCTGATCGACCATATCCTCGAAGAGACGCAGGGCATCATCGTCTACCAGGAACAGGTGATGCAGATTGCGCAGGTCATGGCGAATTACACGCTGGGCGGCGCGGACCTGTTGCGGCGCGCGATGGGTAAGAAGATCAAGGAGGCGATGGACGCCGAGCGGCCGAAATTCCAGACCGGTGCGGCCGAGAACGGGGTCGACAAGAAGAAGGCCAACGAGGTTTTCGACCTGCTGGAGAAATTCGCAAATTACGGATTCAACAAGTCCCACGCGGCGGCTTATGCGGTGGTTTCGTACCAGACCGCGTATCTGAAGGCGAATTACCCGGTCGAGTTCATGGCCGGGATCATGAACTGCGATATCCACCTGACGGACAAGCTCTCGGTCTATGCCGAGGAGGTGCGACGGGGGCTGGAGATCGAGATCGTCGCACCCTGCGTGAACAGCTCCATCGAGACGTTCAATGTCGAGGACGGCAAGCTGATCTACGCGCTGGCCGCGCTGAAGAATGTGGGCCATGAGGCGATGAGCCTGATCGTGAAGGGCCGTGCAGATGGGCCTTTCGTGACGCTGTATGATTTTGCCCGGCGGGTGGATTTGAAACATGTCGGCAAGCGACCGCTGGAGATGCTGGCCCGCGCCGGGGCTTTCGATGTGCTGGATCGGAACCGCCACAGGGTGCTGAAATCGCTCGATGCGCTGGTGGCCTATTCGGCGGCGATCCACGAGCAGCGCAATTCCAACCAGGTCTCGCTCTTTGGCGAGGCAGGGGAGGACCTGCCGGAGCCGCGTCTTGTCGAGATGGAAGACTGGCTGCCCGGCGAGCGGTTGCGCGAGGAGCACGCGGCCATCGGCTTCTACCTCTCCGGCCACCCGCTCGACGATTACATGCCGATGCTGAAACGGCGCGGGGTGAAGACGCTGGCCGAGGTCTCCGAGATGGTCAAGGCCGGGCCGCAGGTGGTCAAGCTGGCGGGGTCGGTCGCGGGCAAGCAGGAACGCAAATCCGCCAAGGGCAACCGCTTTGCCTTCGTGCAGGCCTCCGACCCGACCGGCACATACGAGATGACCGTTTTCTCCGATACGCTTGAAAAGGCGCGGGATTTCCTTGAGGCGGGGCAGAATGTGCTGCTGACGGTCGAGGCGACGTCGGAGAGCGAACAGCTCAAGCTGCTGTGCAAGGGCGCGCGCTCGATCGATGCGGTCTCCGGCGGGCCGGGCGGCGGGAGCGGCGGCTTCCGGCTGTTTGTCAATGATGGCAAGGCGATCCCGATCCTGCACTCGATCCTGGAGCGCACGCGGGAGGCGGGGCCGGTGCGGGCCAAGGGGCCGATCCATGTCACGCTGCTCGATTCCGGCCTGCCCGGCGAGGTGACGCTGGAGCTGGGCACGGATCTTCCTGTCAGTCCGCAGGTGCGCGGGGCGATGAAGGCTGTCGCCGGCGTGCTGGATGTCGAGGAGCTGGAGGGCGGATAGGCCCGGATCTCGAAACCGCCAACCAGGTGCGCCCGGGGGCCTATCGGCACGAATCTGCCAAGCCGGGGCGCTCCGGACCTTCACGCTTGCGTGAACGGAGGCCAGTTTGTATCCGGGAGGCGGATATTGGTTGGGGATTACAATATGCCGCTTTCGCTCGTCTTTTCGCGCGGTCTTGCTGCCATCTGTCTCTTCGCGCTGCTCTCGGGAGCTGCGACGGCTGAGGAGCGCAAGGGTGTTCTCGGATTCCTGCGGGCGTCTTCGAAGACGCCGGCGGCGATTGAGCTCGATGCCAGGAGCGGCGCGATGGCCACGGCGCGCGCGTCCTCGGGGCCGATGGCCAAGGCGTGCGATGTGCGCGGCAAGGCGCTGGGCAAGGTTGTCGAGAAGGGGCCGGGCAAGTGGAAGCTCCATGACACCGCCCCCGGCAGCACGACCAGACGTGCTTTCTATCTCACCGGCTTTTCCGATGGCTGTCCGCGCAGGCTCGACGGCGCTGTTGCCATGTTCGGCTCGGTCGAGCTTTACGAGCTGGTTCACTACGGCCCCGTGGGGATCAAGCCGACGCAGGCGGAGGTGGACCGAACCTATGCGAAGTTGCGGTCCAAGGTCTGCGGCAGCAGCGGGCGGGCCTGCAAGGAGCGGGGCGTCAGGAAGCTCTCCAAGCAGGCGGTCTTTGTCGATGTCTATGCGTCGGCCGAGGGGTCGTCGCGGGTGCAACTGCTGATGAATCGCGGCAAGCTGGCCGCCATGTCTCAGAAGTGACGGCTTATCCGGGCGCGACGAGATCCTCCGGCCCGAGCCGATAGGCCTTGCCGAAGCCGCCATTGAGCAGCGCCTGCTCCGTCTCCAGCCGCACGAACCCGAAATCCCCGAAGTCGATATAGAGCTTTGCCTTGGGGTGATCCCGCAGCCACCGGTCCCGCATTGCGGGATGGTCCGCGGCGTCGCGCGGCACGAACCGTGCCGTGGCCTGAAGGCTCAGGCGCGGATGGGTGAGGGGGTCGCCTTTTGGTCCTGGTTCGCCCAGCAGCAACGAACAGGCCGGGTTTGCCCGCAGCGCGCCGGTATGGGCCGAGAGGGTCGAGACGAGCAGGAGCGGTGTCCGCTCCGGGCTGGTCCCGACCGCGACCCGCGTGACCATCGGGCCGCCGGAATCCGGGTCGATCACGCCAAGGGCGCCGAACCGGGCGCGGTCGAGCAAGTCCCGCGCAATTTGCCGTGCCTCGTCATCGGTTGGCCGGATCGGATCGGAAATCTTTTCGCGCATTGGTCTCTTGCCACCTGTCCTCACTGAACGCAGGGTAGTGGCCGGAGGGGGAATGACAAGGGAAGCGCGCAGCCGGTCGGCCGAAAGGAAGATCTTGCGGGCTACTGGTGGAATTTCCTGACTTGAATCAAGGTAGAGCGCCCGGCAGCGAGATAGGCTCTGGGCTGTAAGGAGACATCGCATCATGTATGACAACATCCTCGTTCCAGTATCGTTCGAAGCGGACCGCAATGCGCGGGAAGCGATGGATATCGCGCAGGCAATCCGCGCCGAGGGCGGCAAGATCACCCTGCTGCATGTCATGGAGCACCTGCCGCAATACGCGACGGAGTATCTGCCGCCGGACCATCTCGAGAAGGCGCGCGAAGACATCACCGGCGGGCTGTCGGCGCTGTCGGAGAATGTCGATGCGGCCGAGGTCGTGGTCGTCGAAGGGCATTCGGCGCGCACCATTCTCGATTATGCGGACGAGGCCAAAGTCGATTGCATCGTGATCGCCTCGCACCGGCCCGGCATGCAGGATTATTTCCTTGGTTCGACCGCCGCCCGCGTGGTGCGTCACGCCAAATGCGCGGTGCATGTCGTGCGCTGAGCCGAGCGATCAAAGATCTTTCGGGGCCCGTCGCGTTTTCGCGGCGGGTCTTTTCGTTTCGGCCTGTATGCGGAGCGTGCCCGCGCCGCATTTCTCCCGTGCGGCCTGCTCCGGCCGTGCTAGGCTGGGGCCAACCACAGGGAGGAAAACATGCCGACGATTTCCAGGGCCAATGATGTTCAGACCGTTCTCACGACCTTCGAGATGACGCCGGGGACCTGTCAGGATCTGATGGACGCGCTGATCGATGCCTATGAGACCTTCATCTCCAAGCAGCCTGGCTTTGTCGGGGCGGGCCTGCATGTCAACGATGCGCAGACGCGGATCGCGAATTACTCGCAATGGGAGCGGCGCGAGGATTTTCAGGCCATGCTGCGCAGCGACGAAATGCGGCGGCGGAACCGGGAGATCAACGAGTTGTGCCGCAGCTTCGAACCGGTCATGTACGAGGTCGTTGCCAGTTTCAAATGAGGCAGACGTGACCAACACGCTTGTTGTTTCGGCCCATCCGGAGCCGAAGTCCTTCACCCACGCCTGGGCCCGCGCCACGGTGGATGCAGCGCGGGGCTTCGGGGAGGTTCAGACGTCGGATCTCTACGCGATGGGGTTCGATCCGGCCGAGCGGGCGGAACTCTATGGCCATGAGGGGCGGTTCGACCCGCTCCGGGTTCAGGAAGAGGCCGTGGCGGCGGGCAGCCTGCCGGCGGATCTGGCGGCGGAGGTCGCAAAGATCCGGGCGGCCGACCTGTTGGTTCTGCATTTCCCGATCTGGTGGTTTGGCGCGCCGGCGATGCTCAAGGGCTGGATCGACCGGGCGTTGGTGCATGGCGCGTTGCATCTGGTCGAGGAGCGGTTCGAGAAGGGTCCCTGCATTGGCAAGCGGGCGCTCATCTGTTGTTCGACGGGCTGTCGCGCTGCGGAATGCGGGCCAGACGGCCGAGAGGGCGATCTGCGCCTGCAACTCTGGCCGCTGGCCCATGCGCTGCGTTATTGCGGCTTCACGGTGCTGGCGCCGGAATGCGTGCACGAGGTGCATGGCTATCACGAGGCGCCGACCCGAGACGCCTTCGCGGCGCGTATCGCGGGCGTTCTGGACGGGCAGGGTGCGCTGCTGGACGGGCTTGGCGATCGGCCGGTCTGGGCGTCCAATCCGGCGGGTGACTTCGACGCGCTCGGCCGGCTCCTGCCCGGAGCACCAGTTCTCTCGCCGTTCATCCGCCACCCGTAATGCGCGGGACGTGACCTGAATCAACGCGCTTGCGGCGGTTTTGGGGGATACTTGGCGCGTGTACGGGAGGCAAACATGTATCACAATATCCTCGTGCCGGTATCCTTCGAAGATGACGCAAAGATCAGCGCTGCGCTCGATGTCGCGCGCGCCCTGGCGGCGCCGGAGGCGAAGATTACCCTTCTTCACGTTATGGAATACATCCCGACCTATGCTCTGCATTACATGCCGGCCGACTTGACCGAGGCCACGCGCGAAGGGCTCATGTCCGAGCTTGCGCGCTTTGCGGCCCAAGTCCCCGGCGGGCATGGTGTCCTGATCCAGGGGCATGCGGGGCGGGCAGTCCTCGACTATTCCGCCGAGCATGAAAGCGATTGCATCGTCATCGCCAGTCACAGGCCGGGCATGCAGGATTACCTGCTTGGCGGCACGGCGGCCCAGGTGGTGCGCCATGCGGGCTGTGCGGTCATGGTGGTGCGCTAGGCGCCCGCAAAAGGTACCACAGATAGGCGACGGCTTCGCGTAGCAGGGCTTTGATCTTGCGCGCGGTGAGCGGGCCGGGCGGCGGTGGTGGCGCAGGCTGGCACCGCAGGCCCATCCTGCGCGCGATCAGGTGCGCGCGCGGCAGGTGATAGCCGTCGGTGACGATACAGACCCTGTCCGTGCCAATTTCCTGCAGGATCGGCAGCGCGAAGGCGATGTTTTCCAACGTGTTCGTCGAGCGATCTTCCGCGTGGAGCGTGGTTTCGGCAATGCCGGCGGCGCGGCAGATCCGGCAAATGAGGCTGGCCTCGCTTGGAGGAAACCGGCCGATGCCACCACAGCCGACAATATGGGTGACGTGGTCTTCGAGGAGGAGCCGCGCGGCATGGCGTGCGCGGCGTTCCAATGTCGGTGAAGCGCGCCCGCCTTCCCAGGCAGCGGCGCCGAGGACAAGCGCGACGACCGGTGCGTCTGGAGGGGAGGGTGATGCCATCTGGCGGTTTCATGTCTCTGCTGGGTGCCGGGACAGGCTGCAGCGCTTCGCTGTGAAGTTCAATCCCGCGCGCGGTCAGAAATCCAGCCAGGCCCCGATCTTCATCCCCTGCGACTCGTCATTTTCGAGTCCGATCGTGACTGCGGATTCGATGCTGATGCCGCGCCCGAGCTTCATCACATAGGTTGGTTGCGCGCGGGTATAGGTGGGGTATCCGTCAAGGGCACCGGATTGCATCTGCAGGTAGAAGAGTGAGCGCTCGCCCGGTTTCAGGCCCAGCGTCGAATCGACCTTCCAGGCCATGGTGCGCGCTTTGTCCAGGCCGCTCATCTTCGCGTCGATATCGACCCATCCATCGATCCAGCGCGTCTCGAAGCCCCGTCCCCAGGACGCGCCGACTCGAAACTGGGTGTCATTGATTTGTCGCCAGTCCCGGTAGCCGCCCATCCCGACCTCGAAGCCATAGCTGCTGCGCCAGTTCGGACGGCTGTAGTTTCGGCGCAAGAAATAGACGGTGCTGAAGCTGTGCTCGTGTGGGCGCTGGATCCGGTCGATGCCGAAAGTCAGATTCTCGGTGATGCCATACTCGAAATAGGCAGCTATTTCTTGCGTGAGTTCAACCGGTTCGACGCCAGGGACCTGATAGGACAGTGACTGCATGTAGCCCATCACGTCGCCAAAGGTAGAGTAGGAGAGCGAGAGGAATCCCTTGTCCTTGCCGCGCGGCCATGCGCCTCCGGCGAGGCCTGGTTGCGCTGCCGCGATGAGGGCGAGGCACAGGATGCCCAGAACAAGAGAAAACGGGCCGGCTTTCATAGCCGGAACGCTCGGTCATCTTGGTTAAGAAGTGGTTACCCGAGCATGGAAGGTTTGGAATCAGACCGTTTTGGCGGGGCGTCCCGCACTATTGGCGGGCAGTTCCTCGGCAGCGCCGGAGGACGCGTCAACCTGATGCATCTCGATCAGGATCAGGCGCAGCAGAAACATGATTGCCGTCACCATGCCCGACGCCATGTAGATGCCGAGAACAGACAGCCAGCCGCCGCCCAGAAAGAGCATCGCGCCGGCACAGCTCATGGCGACCGCCGTCGAGACAAGTACCAATCCGACAACCATGACAATCCCCCAAACACCGGCCGCCCACCGGCAAATCCCGTTCGTCTCGAGCGCCGGATAGTTCGGCACAAGAACGATCAATGAAAACCTGAGACGAGAGTCGCATGGCTTCCTTTGCAATCCGTTAAGAACTGCCAAGGCAGGCACGCGATCTTGCCAAGTGGTTAACGTCCAGCGTGTCCGGTCAGGACTTGCGTCGCCGTTTCTTGACGCCCCCGCGTTGGCCCGGACGCCCGGCTGTGGAGCGACCGCTGCTCTTCTGGGCCGATTCCACCGCCTGATCGACGGCGGATTGCCGGGCGAGCGGGTCGTCGGAGATGGTCAGATCCACCGTTTCCAGCCGCTTGACCTCGTCGCGCAGCCGCGCCGCTTCCTCAAATTCGAGGTTCTCGGCGGCCTCGCGCATCTGTTTGCGCAAGCCGTCCAGATGCGCCTCGAGATTGGCGCCATGCAGGGGCTTGTCGACCTTCGCGGTGACGCGCGACATGTCCACATCGCCCTGGTAGAGGCCCTGAAGGATGTCCTCGACATTCTTTTTCACCGTTTCCGGCGTGATGCCGTGTTCCTCGTTATAGGCGATCTGCTTGACCCGACGGCGTTCGGTCTCCTTGAGCGCACGCTCCATCGAGCCGGTGATCCGGTCGGCATACATGATGACCCGGCCCTCGGCGTTCCGGGCGGCGCGGCCGATGGTCTGGATGAGCGAGGTCTCGGAGCGCAGGAAGCCCTCCTTGTCGGCGTCGAGGATCGCGACGAGGCCGCATTCGGGAATGTCGAGCCCCTCCCGCAACAGGTTGATGCCGACGAGCACATCGAAAGCGCCGAGGCGCAGGTCGCGCAGGATCTCGATGCGCTCGATCGTGTCGATATCGGAATGCATGTAGCGGACCTTGATGCCCTGCTCGTGCAGATATTCGGTCAGGTCCTCGGCCATGCGCTTGGTCAGCGTGGTGACCAGCGTGCGGTAGCCGTCAGCGGCGACCTTGCGGATCTCGTCCAGCAGGTCGTCCACCTGCATCTCGACCGGACGAATCTCGACCTGTGGGTCCAGAAGGCCGGTTGGGCGGATGATCTGTTCGGTGAAGACGCCGCCGGTCTGGTCCAGCTCCCAGGCGGCGGGCGTGGCGGAAACGAAGACCGATTGCGGGCGCATCGCGTCCCATTCCTCGAATTTGAGCGGGCGGTTGTCCATGCAGGAGGGCAGGCGGAAGCCGTGCTCCGCGAGGGTGAACTTGCGCCGGTAGTCGCCCTTGTACATGCCGCCGATCTGGGGGACGGAAACGTGGGATTCATCTGCGAAAACAATGGCGTGATCGGGGATGAATTCGAAAAGCGTGGGGGGCGGCTCGCCGGGCGCGCGCCCTGTGAGATAGCGGGAGTAGTTCTCGATGCCGTTGCAGACGCCGGTGGCTTCGAGCATTTCGAGGTCGAAATTCGTCCGCTGTTCCAGTCGCTGCGCCTCCAGCAGCTTGCCTTCGTTGACGAGCTGGTCGAGGCGCTGCTTCAGCTCCTTCTTGATGCCGTTGATCGCCTGTTTCATCGTTGGTTTGGGCGTCACGTAATGCGAGTTGGCGTAGACGCGGATGCGCTCGAACGTGTCGGTTTTCTCGCCGGTCAGCGGGTCGAACTCGGTCAATGCCTCCAGTTCTTCGCCAAAGAAGCTGAGCCGCCAGGCGCGGTCTTCGAGGTGCGCGGGCCAGATCTCCAGCACATCGCCGCGCACCCGGAAGGATCCGCGCTGAAACGCGTGGTCGTTGCGGCGATATTGCTGGGCGATCAGATCCGCGATCACGCCGCGCTGGTCATATTCCTTGCCGACATGCAGATCCTGCGTCATCGCCCCGTAGGTCTCGACCGAGCCGATCCCGTAGATGCAGGAGACCGAGGCGACGATGATCACGTCGTCGCGTTCGAGCAGGGCGCGGGTGGCCGAGTGGCGCATCCGGTCGATCTGCTCGTTGATCTGGCTTTCCTTCTCGATATAGGTGTCGGAACGCGCGACATAGGCTTCCGGCTGGTAATAGTCGTAAAAGCTGACGAAATACTCGACCGCGTTGTCCGGGAAGAAACTCTTGAACTCACCATAGAGCTGCGCGGCCAGCGTCTTGTTGGGCGCGAGGATGATGGCGGGGCGCTGCGTTTGCTCGATCACCTTGGCCATGGTGAAGGTCTTGCCGGTGCCGGTCGCGCCGAGCAGGACCTGGTCACGCTCGCCCTCGCGAACGGCGGCCACCATCTCGACGATCGCATTCGGCTGGTCGCCGGCCGGTTCGAACTTTGCATGCAGGGTGAACTCTTTGCCGCCCTCCAGCTTCTCCCGCGTCCGGACATCCGACGCGGGACTGTTGAGGAGGGCTTCGCTCTTGTCGGAATGGGCATAAGGCATCGGGCGACTCGCGACTGGGGGGACCGGTGATCCGGTTTTGTTCCATTTCATCTCTTGGGCCGCAAAGTTCAAGCGGCGCGTTTCCGGAGCTGCTCTGTGCAGGCCGAAACCGCGGCTCCGCGCTGAGCTGTCATCAGGTGCGACCAATATGACTCGCGATTCGGACAAAATGACGCTACGGTAACTTCACGCAGCAGTAAGGTTGCCAGCCGGTTCGCCTCACGACCCACCCCATTCCCTCGATGCCGGCTGGCAACCGCTCATCCTCCCGAGACAGAATGGCCCCTTGCGTCGCCCCCGCCTCTTGGCGATATATCTGCCGTGATCCAAGGAGAGTTGCCCATGCGCGCGCGCATTTATCAGCCGGCCAAGAACCCGATGCAGTCCGGTACGGGCAAGACGAAGATCTGGATGCTGGAACTTGTGCCGTCGGGCGGCCGCGAGATTGATCCCCTGATGGGCTGGCCGAGCAATTCGGACATGGCCGCGCAGATCAAGATGAAGTTCGCCAGCCGGGAAGCTGCCGAGGATTATGCGAAGTCCAAGGGGCTGGATTACGTGGTGGTCGCGCCCAAGAAGCGCAAGCCGGTGATCCGGCAGGGCGGCTATGGCGAAAATTTCGCCACCAATCGCCGAACCGTCTGGACCCACTGACCCTCGGGAGAGGGGACAGGTCAGGCGCAACCATTGGCAGAAAATCACCGAAAGGCGCGGGGCATGGCCTCGACGCGTAGACTGGGACTTGCAAGACTCAGTTTGGTAGGCCATATCCGAAAATGCGACCGGTACCACGCACAGATTGTCTCCACCTCGGCTTCAGTCTCGATTGCAACGACTGACGCCGACGTTGCCGCAATCCTGCGGGCAGCGAGATCTAACTAGGAGACGACGGATGGCTACTGGCACCGTGAAATGGTTCAACACCACCAAAGGCTACGGCTTCATTCAACCCGATGGCGGCAAAAAGGACGTTTTCGTTCATATCAGCGCCGTTGAGCGTTCCGGCCTGACCGGTCTGGCCGATGGCCAGAAGGTGAACTTCGACATCGAAGCTGGCCGTGATGGTCGCGAATCCGCGATCAATCTCGAAGCGATGTAATTCAGGGCGATTTTCGCCTGGACGTTTTTTCGGGGCCCTCAGGGGCCCCGAATTGTTTTTGCGCCCCTGTTTTGGGCGCCGCTGTCGCCGTCAGGCAGGCTGCCGGAGCGGCCGGTCGAGCATCTCTCGCGCCTGCTGCCAGGTCGCAACAGGTCGCTCGTATTTCTCGCAGAGATCCACGGCTCGGGACACCAGCGCGGCGTTGGACGGGGCGAGTGTGTCCTTGTCGATCCGGACATTGTCTTCGAGGCCGGTGCGCGTATGGCCGCCCTCGGCGATGCACCATTCATTGACCACGATCTGGTTGCGGCCGATGCCGGCAGCGCACCAATCGGCGTCCGGTGCCAGACGCTGGATCGTCTTGATGTAATAGTCGAACACGTCGCGATCGACCGGCATCGCGTTCTTCACGCCCATGACGAATTGCACGTAGAGCCGGCCCGGGATCCGCCCGTCGCGATTCATCGCCACGGCCTGGTGGATATGGCTGAGGTCGAAGGCCTCGATCTCCGGTTTCACGTCATAGGTCCGCATCTCGCTGGCGAGCCAGTCGACGAGGTCCGGCGGGTTCTCATAGACGCGGGTCGGGAAGTTGTTCGAGCCGACCGAGAGCGAGGCCATGTCGGGGGCCAGCGGCAACATGCCACCGCGCGCAGAGCCCGCGCCGGAGCGACCGCCGGTCGAAAACTGCAGGATCATGCCGGGACAGTGTGTCTCCAGCCCTTCCTTCAGGCGGGCGAATTTCTCCGGGTCCGAGCTGGGTGTGCCGTCGTCATTGCGCACGTGGCAATGGGCGATGGCGGCCCCGGCTTCGAAGCTTTCATGAACGCTTTCAACCTGTTCGGTGAACGTGATGGGAACGGCGGGGTTGTTTTCCTTGGTTGCGACCGAACCGGTGATCGCGACGCAGATGATACAGGGCTTCTTCATGGCCCGAGCCTTTCGAGATGCATGTGGACGGCGGCAGATTGCGCGACGCCGCCCGGAATGCAAGCTGTGATAGGCGCGCAGGGGGGCGCGCGGGCTCAGGAGAAGATGAAGTCCCCGGCGTCGATTGGCGTGGACGGCGTTACCAGCATGACCGAGGTCTCGGCAAAGGAGATCGCGACATTGCCGTTCGCATGTTCGACAATTGTCAGGTCTTCGAAGGAGGAGACCGAGTCCTGGATCCGGATGACGTCATCGGCGTCGAAATCGTAGATATTGTGCTTGCCGTCGTCACTGTCGAAGACAAAGGCATCCGCGCCGGCGCCGCCATAGAGCCAGCCGCCGCCATCGCCGGCAATCAGCGTGTCGTCGCCGTCCCCGCCATCAAGCAGGTCTGTTCCGTCGCCGCCCTCCAGCCGGTCATTGCCGTCTTCGCCATAGAGGCGGTCATCGCCGGCACCGCCGAGCAACCTGTCCGCCGAACTGCCGCCATAGATGTAGTCGTTGCCCGCGCCGCCATCGAGGCTGTCGGATCCGCTCTCACCATAGAGCTTGTCGGCCCCGTCGCCGCCGAACAACGTGTCGTCATCCGCGCCGCCTTCCATCTGATCGCGCCCGTCTCCGCCCAGCAACGTGTCGTTGCCCGCGCCGCCGAAGAGCCAGTCATCCTCGCTCCCCGCATCGAGCATGTCGTCGCCATTGCCGCCGGTGAGCTGGTCGCGCCCCGTGCCGCCCAGGATGGCATCGTCATCATTGCCGCCAAAGAGACGGTCATCGCCGTCGCCGCCGATCAGGGTGTCATTGCCGTCGCCGCCATAGATGTAGTCCTGCTCGATACCGCCATCGAGGCTGTCCGCGCCGTCATGTCCGTAGAGCGTGTCCTTGCCGCTTTCGCCGAGGATCGTGTCATCGCCCGCGCCACCTTTCAGCATGTCGCGCCCGTCCCCGCCCGAAAGGTGGTCGTCGCCATCATCGCCGACCAGATGGTCGTCGCCAATGTCGCCGATGAGGCTGTCATTGCCGTCGCCGCCCCGAAGAAGGTCGCCGCCCTCGCCACCATTGATCAGGTCGTCCGAGCCACCGCCCGAGATGGCGTCATCGCCGGTTCCGCCCAGGAGCGTATCCGCGCCCCCACCGCCCCAGATCCGGTCGTTGCCATCGCCGCCCTCGATCTGGTCATCGCCATTGCCGCCTTCGATCACGTCATTGCCGGCTTCGCCGAACAGCATGTCATTGCCCGCCTTGGCGAGAATGGTGTCATTGCCGGCCCCGCCATGAACGACATCGTCGCCGTCCTTTGCATAGACGCCATCGACGAAAACATCATCGCCGGAGTCCAGCCAGACGGTATCGGCGCCGCTCGTATCCGCGACATGGTCGTTCCCGATGCCGCCATCGACGAAATCATGGCCCGCACCGGTGAGGATGTAGTCGTCATCGGCGCCACCGCTGATCTGGTCGGAACCACTGCCGCCGGAGATGTAGTCTTCGCCGGCGCCGCCCTGAAGCCCGTCATCGCCGCTGCCGCCAATGATCCCGTCATCGCCGTCGCCGCCTTCGATGAGGTCGTTGCCGCTATTGCCTTCGAGCCAGTCATGGCCACCTTCGCCGAAAACCGTGTCCTGTCCATCGCTGCCGAGAATGAGGTCATTTCCGTCGCCGGACTGGATCTCCAGATCGCTGTCGCAGCCGTCGATCAATGTGCCTCCATTGTCGAGCAGGTCGTCACACCCGGTCCAGATCGCGAAATCGAGGGTCTCGGTGATGCTGGAGAGGGCTTCCGCCAGATCGACCTCCACTGCATCGGTGCCAGCATCCATCTGGCTCCCGAAGACGACCTGGACAACGCCATAGGCACCGATATCGAACAGGGCGGTGCTGCCGGCATTGCTGTAGCTTCCGACCACCGTCACGATCGGGGTGGCATCGGGATCGTCAAACAGACCATCCGTGCCCAGAGAGGTCACTTCGTAGGACAGACCGGTCAGGCCGAGGGAGGTCAGGTCCAGCGAGATCTGGCTGTCGGTCTCTTCGCGCGAGGCAAGGTAGACCACCGTCTCCTCGCCATCGGAATAGACATAGACATGGCCATTGCCATAGTCGTAGCGCGATAGCAGGTCCTTGCCGCCGACAGAGCTGCCGAGCATGGCAAAGGTCTCGCCGGAGATCGACAGCGTGTCGTCGCCCTCGTTCCCGGTCAGCGTGATATCCGTGGTCTGCTGGACGGGCCAGACAAAGGCAGCATCGACCCCTTCCATGACCATTTCCGAGAACACCCAGAGCAGCACCGAGGCACCGCGCATTCCGAGATCTTCGGTATTGTTGCCGGCGACATTCCATTCGGTGACGTAGTATTTGAGGTCGCCGAACCGCCCGCTTTCGGACCAGTCGTCGAGATAGTCGAAACGGTAATCGGTGTTTTCGAGATTATCGTAGCTGCCGGAGGCATAGTAATGCGTCACCACCGCGTCGATCGCCTCGGCGGCCTCGTCGGTGATGTTCTCGATCAGGTAATCGTTCTGCACCCAGCCCTTCTCGGTCGAATAAGCGCCGTACTGGCCGCGCTGGACCGCGATATCCGGCTCGGTCAGAAGGCTGCCTTCGGTCTTGAGCTGATCGATGGCGGATTGCGAGGCCTCGGCGATGACGCTGGCGATCTTCGCGTATTCGGTCACGTCCATCTCGCCACCGAGCCAGTACTCGTTGCCGATCTCGAGGCACATCACCTCGGCATCGCCGAACGTCCCGGAGAGCAGCTCGTAGACGAAGTCGTAGACATCGTCATAGGCGGTATCCAGCGGCGCGCGTGTGCCGAGCTCGCCCTCTCCCAGCAGGCTCCGGGTGGGAATGACGATATTGACGCCGACGCCGAGAGCGGCCGCATCCGCCATG
Source organism: Tropicimonas sp. TH_r6 (assembly GCF_033101155.1). Lineage (NCBI taxonomy): Bacteria > Pseudomonadati > Pseudomonadota > Alphaproteobacteria > Rhodobacterales > Roseobacteraceae > Tropicimonas > Tropicimonas sp. TH_r6. The sequence goes on along the minus strand of NZ_JAWMPX010000004.1, from coordinate 188,448 downwards.
AAATCGGACAGCGGAAGCAGGTCGCGGTATTCGCCTCTGTCGGGGTCCCAGCCGGTGGTCTTGTCGGGGTCATTGATGTCGAAGAACCACTCGGTGACGGTGCCGCCGGGATAGCGCAGGTTGCTCAGGCCGAGATCCTGCACCGCCTCGTCATAGGTACCGTCATCCATCCGGTCACGGTCGATCAGGAAGTTGCCGCCAAGCATGTTTTCGGACACTGTTCCCAGAGATCCGGATGTCTGGAAGGAAATACTTGTCGTCATTTCGGCTGCTCCGCTCTGACCGTGATGTCCCGCCCCGAAGGGAGTACGCACGGGTCCTTCTGCAGAAGCCAAAATGGCTGTTTCAGCCCTAACCTCTTCTTAACGAATTGTGACACCTTCTGGGCAAGCCATTAGGATTTTATCAACAAGTGGGCTTCACAGGGAGGGCGGCGGGCATCCGGAACGAACCCCGGGAGCCAAACTTCCGACGAAATTGTTTGCAAATACCATGCAAACAGGCTCAGGAGACCGCAGGCGGCACGCATTTGGCACGTCGCGTGCAGGCATTGGAAAGGACATTGTCATGGAAGCGCGTCCCCCCGTCGTCTTCCAGATCGGGTTCAACCGTTGCGGAACGAAATTCATTACCGACCTGTTCCAGTCGAACGGCTACGAGGCCCGGCATTGGGGCAGGGGCGGGCTGGCCGAAGATATCTTTCATGCCAAGGCGACGGGCACGCTCCCCTTGCAGGACTGGCCCAACGCCCGGCTGTTCTCGGATCTTGAAAGCGTGCATCGTTATGACAAGCCGATGCTGGAGGGCTACAAGGAGTTCCGCTTCCTGGAGGAGCAGTTTCCCGACGCGCTCTTCCTCCTCAACGAACGGGATCCGGAAGCCTGGGCGGCCAGCCGCGCCAGTCATCATGACGGGCAATATATCCGCTTTCACGCCCATCACCTCGGCCTGCCGCTGAGCGACGTTCCGCATTTCTGGTTGCGCGACTGGGAGCGCCATATCTCCGATGTGCTCACGCATTTCGACGGCAGCAAGAAGCTGATCCGCTACAATATCGATACCGATCAGCCGCGCGACCTCGCCGAGCGGCTTTCGCCCTGGTTTGCTTTCCGGAAGATCCCCGGCGGCCCCGGCAAGAAGACCTTCGAGCGGCGGGAACGCCAGCTTGAGACCTTGCAGGCGCAGCTCAGGGGCGCCGAGCCTGCACGCCGTCCGCCGCCTGTGGACCGGCTCTTCGTCGAAAGCGTGGCGCGGCACTGTGCCCTGCGCGCGCCGCAGCCCGATATGCCGCTGGAGACACGACGCCACTCGGCGCTACAGGCGGTCTGGGATGGTCGCAACAGCGTGCTGGACAAGACCGGCAAGCCCTGGCCGGTGATCCGCGTCCCCGGCTGGGAGCGGGATATCTTTCTCGCCCGCCCGCGCGTGCCCAAGCTGGAGCGGCTACAAGGCGTGCTCAACGAGGTGCTGTCGCTGCACCGGGCACGGCCGATGGAGATCGACATGCAGGACGGGCGCAATCTCGGCGCCGACGGGACGCACGCGCCGGATGTGCCAATCGTGACCTATAACCGTCGCCCCGATGCGGCCAATCTCGTGCTCTGGCCGCTGCCCGGCTATCACACGATCGGCGAACGCCATTTCGCCCAGTCCGAGACGCCGGACCCGGTTCCCTTCGAGCAAAAGGCCGACAGGCTGGCCTGGCGTGGCAACCTTGCCGGCCGGGCGCTGTCGGGGCGGTTCGACCCGGAGCTGCCACGTCGCCCCTCGCACCAGATCCTGCAGGACCTGATGACGACCGAGCGCGGTTCGGACGCGGAGATGGCGCTGGAGGCCGAGCTGATGCAGCTCACGCGCTATGATTTCGTGACCCGGCATTTTGGTCATGCCGGTTTTGATATCGGGTTCACCCTGCCGGACCAGTTCTCACGCCTGTGCGAGGGCTCGCTGCTCTCTCCCTATTGCGCCAGGCGCGAGCCGCTCTCCTGGATCTATGGGTCTCGCTATATCGCCAGCCTCTCCGGGCACGATACGGGCTCCAATTTCTTCGCCGCGGCCAATTCCAACTCGGTCGTGCTGAAGGAGGAGGATGGCTGGGAGCTGTTCTATACCGCGTCCTTCCGACCCTGGCAGCATTACATCCCCCTGGAACCCGGCGCGGGCGATGCGCAGGAGAAGCTCGACTGGGCGCGGAGCAATCCGGACCGATGTGCCGAGATGGTGGCGGCGAGCCAGGCCATGTGTGCCCGATTTGCCAGCCCGAAATACCGTCGCGAGATCCTGAACCTGATCCTCGACACGTTCTGACGGGCTGCGAGAGGTTGGCGGAGGCCAGGCTCGGGACCCGGTCTTTGCTTTGCGGTTTCTCCCGGCGGTTCTATGCTTCTGCCAGAGCCTGGGAGGCAAGACATATGCGTATTTCAATGATCTGTATCGGGCTGCTCCTGACCGGGCAGGCCGCGACCGCTGGCAACTTCGACGGAGTCTTTTTTCCAGCGGGGTCGCAAGGCTGGGACTGCCAGACCATCGGCGCCGATATGGGGGCGTTGGCGATCCGGGATGGCCGGCTGGAGGGGGTCGAGAACAGCTGCGAGATGACCAATCCGGTCACTGTCCGCGATATGGCGGCGGAGCTGTATGATCTGGAATGTTCGGGCGAAGGGATGACCCATCGCGAGCGGGTCATGCTGATGCGCAGCGAACACGGCGTCTATGTCATTCGCGATGGCTATGTCGCCGACTGGGAACGCTGCAACTGAGGTCATGTCAGGGCGCCGCGTTTCGGCGCGACGCCCCGGAGGTCAGGACATCACTCCTCGATCCACCAGACATCGGGCTGGAAGCCGATCCAGTCGCCATACATCTGTGTCTTGCCCTCGGGGTATTTCAGCTCCGCCTTGTGGGCGAGCCGGCCGACAGGCGAATACCAGATCGGGATCACATAGCGGCCGGTGGTCAGGACTCGGTCCAGCGCCTTGGCGGCAGCGCGGAAATCCTCCTGGCTTTCGCCATTCAGGAGCGCTTCGATCATCGCCTCGGCAGCGGGGGAGTTCATCCCCATCCAGTTGCGCGTGCCGGGCTTGGTGACACCTTCGGCGCCCCAGTAGAGGTTCTGTTCGTTGCCGGGCGAAAGCGACATGTAACGGATGTAGTAAGCCATGTCGAAATCGTATTCCTGGGTGCGCTCCTTGTACTGGGCGCTGTCCACGGAGACGAGATTGGCCGTCACACCGATCCGCTTGAGCTGCTCGGCGAAGAGTTCGGCGATATTGATCGTCTGGGTCGCGCCGGAGCGCAGCAGGATGTCGAATTCCAGCGCCACGCCATCGGCGTTCTTCATCACGCCGTCCTGCACCGTCCAACCGGCATCGCCGAGGATCTTCAGCGCCGTGCGGGTGTTCTTCCGGTTCGCTTCCGAGCCGTCCGAGACCGGCAGCGCATAGCCTTCCAGCGCGCCGGGCAGCAGCGCCTCGGCGAAGGGAGCCAGCAAGTCCTTCACCTTTCCTTCGGCCGGCGCGTCGGACATGCCCAGCACGGAGTTGGAGAAGAAGGAGGTGATGCGCGGCTCCTCACCGCCATTGAGGGCGTTGTTGATGAACTCGAAATTGAACGCGTGGGTCAGCGCATCGCGCACGCGCCAGTCGTCGAAGGGCGCGCGGCGGGTGTTCATGACCATGCCGCGAATGCCCGAGGGGCGCTGATGCGGGATCTCGCTGAGCACGATCCGGCCATCCCGCACGGCCGGGAAGTCATAGGCCGTCTTCCACTTGGCGAAATTGCCTTCGCGATTGGAGGAGATCTCGCCGGCGCGGAAAGCCTCGAAGGCGACATCGCCATCGCCGAACCACTCGTAGCGGATCTCGCCGATATTGTGCAGGCCGGTGTTGAAGGGCAGGTCCGCGCCCCACCAGTCCGGGTCCTTCTTCAGCGTCACGAAACGGCCGGGCTCGAAATCGGAGATGACATAGGGGCCGGTGCCGATGGGGGGCTCCAGCGAGCTTTCGTCGAAGGGACGGTCGTCATAGGTCGATTTCTTCAGGATCGGGCGCAACCCGAGGATGAGCGGCAGTTCGTTATCCTTGGTGTTGAACGTGAAGCGCACGGTGCGGTCGTCGACCGCCTCCGCCGTCTCGATCTTCTTCCACGCGCCGTGATAGCGCGGGTGACCAAGCGTTCCGAGCGTTTCGTAAGACCACAACACGTCCTCGACGGTCACAGGCGAGCCGTCGGAGAAATGCGCCTCTTTCCGCAGGGTGAACTCAACCCACTCGCGATTCGGCCCGGTCTCGACCGATTCGGCCAGAAGGCCGTATAGCGTGAAGGGTTCGTCCCAGTTTCGGCCCATCAGGGACTCGTATCCGTAATTCCGCTGCCCGTAGACGGAACTGCCTTTCAGGATGAATGGGTTCAGGCTGTCATAGCCGCCGACCTCGGAGAGAACGATTCGGCCGCCCTTAGGTGCGTCTGCGTTTACATACGGCAGAGACACAAAATCCGGTGGAAGTGCGGGGTCTCCATACATAGCTATGCCATGGGCCGGATCCGCAGCGGCGAATCCCCCTGCGCAGGTCAGGGCCGCGGCGCAAGCAAAACCACGCGCGGCTTCGAAATATTTGGGTCGCATTTTAGCAACAATCCCTCTCTGCCCTTGTATTCTTGGCCCCGAACCTAGCCCTGCAAGTCAACCATTTCAAACTTTTAACTTGGCGCGCGGTGCTCGTTTGAGTATAACAAGGGTACTGCTCGATAGGTTTCTTGCCTGTATGAAACCTGCCTCAATGACTTAGCGCCCGCCTTGTGCGGGCGTTTTTTTTTGGTCCCGCCCGGAGGGGCAGTGCCGGTTCACCGGGCAGTTTGGAAACTCGGGCGATCCGGTGGGCATCACCGCCGGCCCCTCCCGGCGGGATGGCGCTTTTTCAGACCTGCGGCGATTGGGTCCGTGTCGGGCTTGGCGGGGGCAACCTGGAGATTGCCATTATTGCTGTGCCATCCCACGATCAGGTGTTGGCACAGCCGGAGGCGCAATTCCGTTTTGGCGCAACGAACAGAAACTCTGCCCATTGCGCGGCCACTCAGACCCGCTTGATAATCCGGATCAGGAGCAGCACCACCGCCGCCCCGATCGACGCGGAAACAACGGAGCCGAAGAACCCCGCTCCGAAATCGACCCCGATCAATGGCAGCGCCCAGTTGGCCAGGATGGCCCCGCCGATCCCGAGCACCGTGTTGCCGAGGAAGCCGAAGCCTCCGCCCGCGACCATCTTGCCGGCCAGCCAGCCGGCAAGGGCCCCGATAATGATCGCGATCAACCAGCCCGAGAAGACCATCGTATCCGCCGTTGCAACGTCTTCCATTCGTCCACTCCCATCAAAACGCACCGTCCTGTCTAGCATCTTCTTCTCGCCGGTCGAGGCTGTTTTCGCTTGCCGCGGCCCATGCTACGGGGGAGGCGCAACAGCGCGGGTGTCCTTTCATGAAACATGTCTTCATCGTCACCTTCGGGCGGACCGGCTCCACGGCCCTGCTCAAGGCGCTCAATGCCATTGATGGTGCCTTCATACGTGGCCAGAACGGCGCGCTCCTGTGCAGCCTCGCGGAGGCCGCCGAGACCCTCGCGGACAAGCACCGCGAGCGCTCGGGCAATCGCGCCCGCCTGACCGGGAACCCGTGGTACGGGATCGGCGAGGCCCGGCCCGATGCTTTTGCCGATGCGCTGGCCGAGAATTTCGTCTCCCATGTCCTGCGCCCGCCCGAGGGCACGCGGATTACCGGTTTCAAGGAGATCAATTACACCGACGAGACCCTGTCCGACCGTGCCTTCGAGGCGGTCATCCGCTTCATGCTGACCCGTTTCGAGGACCCGCGTATCATTTTCCTCACCCGCGATCCGGCCGATGCCTCGCAATCGGGATGGTGGCAGGATCGCGACCGTGACGTTGTCATCGACGTGCTGGAGATGACAATCGAACGTTTCCAGCGCGCCCATGCCGCCCATCCGGACCGCAGCTTCCTCATCGACCACGCGCAGTTTGACCGCAGCCCGGCGGGCCTTGTTCCCCTGCTCGACTGGCTCGGCGAAACGCTTCCCGAAACGGTCCTGGCCGATGCGCTGGAAGAACGGCTGCTGCACCTGAATTGAGCCTTCCCGCGACCTGCCTTTCGCAAGCTGATCCGCCGGCAGTATCTCGCCGTTTCGAAGCCAGCCCCGCGCCCGGCGATGCCGCCCCCTCTTGACCTTCGCGTTCAGTCAGGCTCTCTGTCTCGGATCGAGAAGGAGGCCCCCCATGCATCAGCCAGCGATCACCGGAACCGGGGTCTTCACGCCCTCCGACACCATCACCAATGACGAGCTGGTCGTGGCCTTCAACGCCTATGCCGACCGGGTGAACGCGGAGAATGCCGAGGCCATCGCCGCCGGCGAGAAGGAGCCGCTCGCACATTCTTCCACCGAGTTCATCCTGGCCGCCTCCGGCATCGGGAGTCGCTACGTGCTGGACAAGTCCGGTACGCTCGACCCCGCGATCATGCACCCTGTCCTGCGCGAGCGCAGCGACGAAGAGCCGGGTGTGATGGCCGAGATGGCCGTCGATGCCTGCACCAAGGCGCTGGCCCAGGCCGGTGTCGACGCCTCCGAGGTCGATGCGATCCTGTGTGCCGCCTCCAATCACGAGCGCGCCTATCCCGCCATCGCCGTCGAGATCCAGCAGTTGCTGGGCACTTCCGGCTTCGGCTTCGATATGAATGTCGCCTGTTCCTCGGCCACGTTCGGCATCCAGGCCGCGGCCGACATGATCCGCGCCGGCTCCATCCGCAAGGCACTGGTGGTCAATCCGGAGATCTGCTCGGCGCATCTCGAATGGCGCGACCGGGACTGCCATTTCATCTTCGGCGATGTCTGTACCGCGACGCTGATCGAGCGCGAAGAGGATGCCAAAGGGGCGCATTTCACCATCCGCTCGACGAAACTGGCCACCGAGTTTTCCAACAATATCCGCAACAATAACGGCTTCCTGCGCCGCACGCGCCCCGGCCACATGGACGACCGCCGCGACATGCTCTTCGTCCAGGAGGGCCGCAAGGTGTTCAAGCAGGTGCTGCCGTTGGTCTGTGCCCATATCGCGGGCCATATGGAAGAGGACGGCATCAACCGCGAGCAGCTCAAGCGGATCTGGCTGCACCAGGCCAACAAGACGATGAATGATTTCATCGGCAAGAAGGTCATGGGCCGCGTGCCGACCCCCGAGGAGCAGCCCAATATCCTTCAGACCTATGCCAACACCTCCTCGGCGGGCTCCATTATCGCCTTTTCCCAGAACAGCGACGACATGGCGGAGGGCGAGATCGGCCTGATCTGCTCCTTCGGCGCCGGTTACTCGGTTGGCTCCGTCATCGTCGAGCGGAAATCCGCATGATCCGCCTTGCGCTCGCTGCGGTCCTGTTCTCCCTGCCGGCAAGTTGCGGCGTCCCGCTGGTGCCGATCATCTGAGTGAGCGGGCGGCGGTCATGCCAGCTCCCGTTTCGCCTCTGGGCCAGAGCGTGCAACTCCGCCTAGGACTGACCCGGACCGCGACCGCCTCAAGCCTCGAAAGCACGGATCATCCCGGTGATCTCCGCGGTCTTGCGCTCCAGCAATGCCCGGTCGTTGCGGGCTTCGACATTGAGGCGCAGCATCGGCTCGGTCGAGGATCGGCGCAGGTTCAGCCGCCAGTCGCCGAAATCGAGACTCACCCCGTCCAGCCGGTCGATCTCGCAGCCTTCACCCACAAGCGCGGTTTCGATGGATTCCATTGCGGCTGCGGCATCGGTGACACGGAAATTGATCTCGCCCGAGGAGGGGAACCGGGCTCGTGCGGTGCCGATCAGTTCGGAGAGCGGCTTGCCCGTCCGGCAGAGATGCTCGGCCACCAGCAGCCACGGGATCATGCCGCTATCGCAATACATGAAGTCGCGGAAATAGTGATGCGCCGACATCTCGCCGCCATAGATCGCATCGACCCGCCGCATCGTCGCCTTCACATGCGCATGCCCGGTCAATGACACGACCGGCTCGCCGCCAAGCGCCGTGACTGTCTCGCGCGTGTTCCACATGACACGCGGGTCATGGACGATCTTCGCGCCGGGATGGGTGCCGAGGAAAGCCTCGGCCAGCAGCCCGACGAGGTATTCGCCGTCGATGAAGGCGCCGGTCTCGTCGAAGAAGAAGCAGCGGTCGAAATCGCCATCCCAGGCAACGCCGAAATCCGCGCCGGACGCGCGCACGGCATCGGCCGTGACAGGGCGGTTCTCCGGCAGGAGCGGGTTGGGGATGCCATTGGGAAAGCTGCCATCGGGCTGGTGGTGCAGCCGCTCGAAGGTGATATCGGCGCCCTTGCCCGCCAGCGCCTTGGCAATGGCGTCGAATGTCGGGCCCGCGCAGCCATTGCCGGCATTGACGAGGATCTTCCGGCCCCTCAGCAGATCTGGCGTGATGAAGGACAGCACGCGTTCGACATAAGCCGGGCGGGCCGTCTCGCGCCGGAGTGTGCCGCGCGGGCCTTCCGGCGCGGCGATCCCGGCGGCAACGCGGTCGCGGATCTCGCTGAACCCGCCCTCCGGCGGGATCGGACGGGCGCCGCGTTCGACCAGCTTGATGCCGTTATAGTCGATCGGGTTATGCGAGGCCGTGACCATCAGCCCGCCGCCGGCGCCGAAATGATCGGTGGCAAAATAGACTTCTTCGGTGCCACAGAGCCCGATATCAATGACATCGACACCGCTTTCCAGCAGGCCTTGGGCCAGGGCGGTCTGGAATTCCTCGGAGGTCGAGCGGATGTCGCGGCCAAGCACGACGCTTCCGGGATCCATCACCTCGGCGAAGGCGCGTCCGATCCGGCGGCAGATCTCGGCGTCGAGATCCTCGCCGACGCGTCCGCGCACATCGTAGCTCTTGAAACACTTCAGCATCATAGCTGTCTCCGAAATGACGACCTGCGCTCCTTATGCACAGGCTCCGGGCGGGGGCCAAGAACGGAGGCGCTCCCGGACCGGGTTTCTGCGGGCTTGCCCCGCGTGGCCGGCTCTTCTAAGCCGACGCCGAACAGGAGCTCAGATCATGATGCCATCCGGCTGGGGCGAATTTCTCGCTGCCCTCGTCTTCTTCCTCGTCTCGCATTCGATCCCGGTGCGTCCGCCGGTCAAGGCGGCGCTGGTGGCGCGGCTTGGGGCGAGCGGCTTCACGCTGGCCTATTCGGCGCTGTCGCTGGTGGCCCTCGTCTGGCTGATCGGTGCCGCGGGGCGAGCGCCGGTGGTCATGCTCTGGGATTGGGCACCCTGGCAGAACCACGCCACCTTCACCGCCATGGCGCTGGCCACTGTACTGGCCGCGCTGGCCATCGGGCGGCCCAACCCGCTCTCATTCGGTGGCGCGCGCAATGAGGATTTCGACCCGGCTGCGCCCGGCATTGTCGGATGGGCCCGGCATCCGCTGCTTGTCGCGCTTCTGCTCTGGTCTGTCGGGCATTTGCTGCCCAATGGCCAGCTTGCCCATGTGCTGCTCTTCGGACTCTTTGCCGGTTTCTGCCTGCTCGGCATGCGGCTGATCGACCGGCGCAAGAGACGCGAGATGGGGGCGGAGGAATGGCGCCGTCTGGCCAGCGGCACGCCTGCGATCCGCCCAACACGGGCCGGGCTGCTGCGCTTGGCGGCTGGTGCGGCGGTCTATGGGCTGCTTCTCCTCGCGCATGGTCCGGTGATCGGGATTCACCCAACCCTCTAAGCCTCTTCCAATCCGGGGCGCGGCGGCGCAGAGAAGGGGCATGGGCGCTCCACCGCGCCGGCAAGAAACAGGATCGGGATCCGATGAACACAGCCATCACCGCCTATATCGGCGCCGATATCTTCGACGGGCGGGTGCTGCAGCGCGAGCATGCACTGCTGGTTTCGGGCGGAATCGTGGTTGATGTGATCCCCGCCGGAGCGGTGCCGATGGAGGTCGAGTGCGTCGATTTCGGCGCAGGCACGCTGGCGCCGGGATTCGTCGACCTGCAGGTCAATGGCGGCGGCGGGGTGATGTTCAACGAGGCGCCGAACATCGGGACGCTGGAGACGATGGCGGCAACCCACGGACGGCTTGGCGCGACGGCGATCCTGCCGACGCTGATTTCCGACAGCCGCGAGAAGACGCGGGCCGCGATCGAGGCGGTGCGCGCCGCGGTGGAGGCGGGCGTGCCGGGGATCGCGGGGCTGCATCTCGAAGGGCCGCATCTTGCCGCAACCCGAAAGGGGGCGCATGCGGCAGAGTTCCTGCGGCCGATGGACAATGACGATCTGGAAATGCTTGCGCGGGCGGCCGAGACGTTGCCGGCGCTCCTGCTGACCGTCGCGCCCGAGGTCGTCTCGCCAGAGGAAATTGCCGCGCTGACCGGGGCAGGGGCCGTGGTCTCGCTGGGCCATTCGGACGCGGAGTACGATATGTGCCTCGAGGCGGTCGAGGCCGGGGCGAGCGCTGTCACTCATCTTTTCAACGCCATGAGCCAGATGACCGGCCGCGCGCCCGGGCTTGTCGGCGCGGCGCTGGATTGCGGGGCGCTTTCGGCCGGGCTGATCGCGGATATGATCCATGTCCACCCGGCCAGCATCGCCTCTGCCCTGCGGGGCAAGGTTGGGCCGGGGCGGATCTTCCTTGTCTCCGACGCCATGGCTGTGGCGGGTATCGAGGCCGAGCGGTTCGAGCTCAATGGCCGCGAGATCCTGCGTCGGGACGGGCGGCTTACACTGGCTGACGGGACGCTGGCCGGGGCCGATCTCGACCTGCCCGGGGCGGTGCGGAACCTGACCGGGCAGCTTGGCCTGCCGGCGGAGATCGCGCTTTCCATGGCCAGTTCCATTCCGGCGGCGGTGGCCGGGCTTGGGAGGCGGCATGGCTGGCTCAAGCCGGGCCACCCGGCCGATCTCGTCCATCTCGACCCAACGGGGCGGCTGGCCTCGGTCTGGCGCGACGGTGCGCCGGTCTATTGACGCGAAAGGGCAGGGGGATGATCGAACGCTATGCGCAAGCGGTAGACGCCGCCGTTGAAGCGGGCGCGTTCCTCGGCGGTGGGATGTGCGTGATCGAGAGCGACGGGTCCGAGCAGGCCTATGTCACCGGACAGGTTCACCCCGCCAGCGCCACCGATCCCGGCTGTCTCGACGCTCCCCGGATCCGGATGCGCATGGCCTCGATTTCCAAGGCGGCGACGGCGCGGATTGCTTGCGCACTGGCCGTTGAGGGCGTGCTCGATCTCGATGCGGAGGTCCGTGCGCTGCTCGACTGGCCGGATGCTCCGGCGCTGATGCATGGCGTCAGCCTGCGGCACCTGCTCACCCATCTCTCCGGCTTGACCGATGCGGCCGGCTATATCTTCGAGCGCCCGCAAAGCCCGATGGCGTTCATCGAGGCGCGTGCCGACGAGATCGGGTCCGGGCAGGGGCCGGGGCGCTGGTTTCGCTATTGCAACCTCAACTTCGTGCTCGCCGGGGCGGTGCTTGAGGCCGTGACAGGGGAGCGGTTCGACCTGCTGGCGCGGCGCTACGTGTTCGACCCGGCCGGGATCGGAGGCGGGTTCAACTGGGCAGGCGTCTCCGTCGAAGAGCGCGCGTGCCGCCTGCCGATCTATCAGCGTTATGGCGACCGGTTGGAGCGGCAGACCGAACCGGAGATGGCCGATTGGGGAGCTGATATCGTCTGGGGCGATGGACGCGGCTTTGCCTTTGCCGACTATGTGCCGGTCCGTGACACGCTGCTTTTCTCGCCCCATGCCGGGCTGCGGATGAGCGTGATCGAAGCGGCGCGGCTGGCGCGGCTGCTGGGCGATGAAAGCCCGGCCGGGACGTTGCAGCGGGAAACCCAGTGGAAATTCGACCCCACTGCGCCGAACGGCTCTGATTGTGACGGCCATTTCGGCGAGTTCGGGCTTGGCCTGACCATCTATCGCGCGGAACCGCGCCTCCCCGGGCCGTTGATCGGCCATGCCGGACATGCGCTCGGTTTCACTGGCGGGGTCTGGCACAACGAGGCGACGGGGCGCTCGGCGGCGCTTTTTTTGACTGGGTCAGCCGACCTGACCGATGGGCTTGACGACGAGGTCTTCTATGGCGCCGAGGAACTCGCTCTGATGCAATTCCTGTTCTCCGAGCGTCAGTCCGGTTGACTGATTCGGGCATTGTGGCGCAGTCCCGTGACTGGACTTTGAAGCGCTTTGGTGTCGCATTCGGGAAGCCGTTGAATTCACTGCGCGCGGCGTGAGTTTCCGCAACGTCACTCTTGTGGCTCCCGTTCATCAGAAAATATTGGCGCCCATTGGTCCGCGCGGTCATAGTGCTCCCAGACTGGTCTGGAGGTGCAAGCCCGGACCTATGTCGCCATAAACAGGGAGACTGTACATGAACCTCAAGGCAATGCTCACACTCACCGCCGCGACGGCTGTCCTTGCGACCGCGTCGCTGGCCGAGGGCACCCATCCGGTGACCGGTGAGAAGCTGTCCGACAACCAGACCTTTTCCTATCGCCTGCTCGACCAGTTCCCGACACTGGACCCGCAGTTGAACGAGGAAACCGCTGGCTCGCACGTGATCCGCGACCTCTTCGAAGGCCTGATGATCCAGGACGCCGACGGCAACCTGATCCCCGGCATTGCCGAGAGCTATGAAGCCTCCAACGGCAACATGACCTACACATTCCACCTGCGTGACGCGAAATGGTCCAATGGCGACCCGGTCACCGCGCAGGACTTCGTCTATGCCTGGCAGCGCGCCGCGAACCCCGAGACGGCCTCGCCCTATGCCTGGTATGTGGAGCTGACCTCGATGGTGAATGCCAAGGAGATCGTCGCCGGCGAGATGGACCCGTCCGAGCTTGGCGTGAAGGCCATCGACGACAAGACGCTGGAAGTGCAGCTGACCCAGCCGCTGCCCTATTTCCCGGCAATGACCACCTATGCCACGCTTTCCCCGGTCCATCAGGCGACCGTCGAGGAGTTCGGCGCCAAGTGGACCGACCCGGAGAACATGGTCAATAACGGCGCTTATAACCTGACCGCGATGGTGCTGAACGAGTACCACACCCGCGAGAAGAGCGACACGTACTGGAACGCCGACAGCGTCATCATCGAGAAGACCACCGGCTACGTCATCAACGACGTGAACCAGGCCCTGACCCGCTACAAGGCTGGCGAGATCGACCACCTTGAGCCGCTGCCGCCGGGGCAATACCCCGCGCTGAAGGAAGAGATGCCGGATGAGGCCTCCTCGGTTCCGCGTCTGTGTTCCTATTACTACGCCTTCAACCTGCGCCCCGATGCCAAGCCCGAGATCCAGGACCCGCGCGTCCGCCGGGCTCTCACGCTGGCCATCGACCGCGACGTGATCGTGAACCAGATCCTGAAGGGTGGCCAGTGGCCGGCCTATAACTTCGCGCACCTGAAGACCGCCGGTTTCGAGATGCCGGAGATCGATTTTGCTGGCATGACACAGGCCGATCGGGACGCGGAAGCCAAGAAGCTGATGGAAGAGTCCGGCGTCAAGGATCTCGATCTCAAGCTGATCTACAACACCTCCGAGAGCCACAAGCAGATCGCCACGATCGTCTCTCAGATGTGGAAGCAGAAGCTTGGTGTTTCGACCACGCTCGAGAACATGGAATGGAAGACCTATCTGAACGTCCGTCGTGACGGCCAGTTCGATGTCGCCCGTTCCGCCTGGTGCGCCGACTACAACGAAGCGTCGACCTTCCTCGACCTGCTCACCACCACCCACGGCTCCAATGACGGCAAGTTCTCCAATGCCGAATATGACGAGCTGATGGCTGCATCGAAGACCTCGGACAACCCGAACGAGATGTACACCAAGGCCGAGCAGATCGTGGCCGACGAATCGGCCATCGCGCCGATCTACCACTATGCCAACACCTTCCTGCTGTCCTCGGACATCAAGGGCTGGCCGTATAACAACGCCGAAAACAACTGGTACTCCAAAGACTTCTACCGCGTTGCCGAGTAAGCGTCCGTAACTCGGGCGCGCGGGGGCTTTCCCTCGCGCGCCCGACCCTTTATCAGGCCCCCCCATGCTTTCATTCATCACGCGCAGGCTGGCAATCGCCATCCCGACCCTGCTGATCCTCGTCGTCTTCTCCTACCTGATCATGTACGCCGCCCCCGGTGGTCCGTTCGACAAGGACCGGGCGCTGCCGCCGGAGGTCATGGCGAACCTGAACGCCAAATACGGGCTGGACCAGCCGCTGATCGTGCAGATGTGGAACTACGTCTACAACGTGGTCGTGCATTTCGATTTCGGGCCGTCCTACATGTACAAGGACCAGACGGTGAACGACATCATCGCCCAGGGCTTCCCGGTCACGCTGACCTATGGGTTCTGGTCCTTTGTTGTTGCTGTGGTGGTGGGCATGAGCCTCGGCATCATGGCCGCGATCTATCACAATTCCTGGCTCGACTATCTCGCCGTGGGCATTTCCATCGGCGCCCAGGTCCTGCCGAACTTCGTGATGGCGCCGATCCTGGTGCTGGTCTTCACGCTCTGGCTCGGCTGGCTGCCGGGCGGCGGCTGGCAAGGGGGGCAGTGGGAATACATCATTATGCCGGTGATCGCGCTCTCGACCTCCTTCATGGCCTCGATCGCGCGCCTGACCCGGTCGTCCATGCTCGAAGTGCTCAACGCCAACTATATCCGCACCGCCCGCGCCAAGGGCCTGCCGATGCGCCGCGTCATCTTCCGCCACGCGCTCAAGCCCGCGCTGCTGCCGGTCGTTTCCTATCTCGGCCCGGCCTTCGTGGCGATGATCACCGGCTCGGTCGTGGTGGACATGTATTTCTCCACCGGCGGCATCGGCGTCTTCTTCGTCAATTCGGCGCTCAACCGGGATTATTCGGTGATCATGGGGATCACCATCCTGACCGGCGCGCTGACCATTCTTTTCAACCTCGCGGTCGATATCATCTATGCATGGATCGACCCGAAGATCCGTTACTGAGGCGAGCCAGACATGATCCTCAGCCGCAAGACAGCCAAGGACCTCGAAACCGCCCAGATCGGCGCGGAGATCGAAGGCCGTTCGCTCTGGGCCGATGCCCGGATCCGCTTCTTCCGCAACCGTGCCGCCGTGGGCGGAATGGTCATCCTTATCCTCGTCGGGCTCTTCGCCGCCTTCGGGCAGTATATCGCGCCCTGGTCCAACGAAGAGGTCGACTGGGCCGTGCTCGGCAATGTCGACACGATGGGCCGGCCGAGCCTCTCTTCCGGCCATTATTTCGGCACTGACGAGCTGGGCCGCGATCTCTTCGCGCGCACCATCCAGGGCACGCAGATCTCGCTCATGGTCGGGCTGATCGGTGCGCTGATCGCCGTCATCGTCGGCACGATCTATGGCGCCACAGCCGGATATTATGGCGGGCGAGTCGACAACGTGATGATGCGGATCGTCGATGTGCTTCTCGCCATCCCCTACATGTTCGTCCTGATCCTGCTTCTGGTCGTGTTCGGGCGGTCGGTGCTGATGCTCTTTGTCGGCATCGGGTTGATCTCCTGGCTCGACATGGCGCGGATCGCCCGCGGCCAGACGCTCTCGATCAAGAACAAGGAATTCGTCGAGGCGGCCCATGCCATCGGCGTCCGCCCCGGCACCATTATCCGCCGCCATATCGTGCCCAACCTGCTCGGCGTGGTCATCGTCTATGCCACGCTGCTGGTGCCCTCGATGATCATCTATGAGAGCTTCATCTCCTTCCTCGGCCTCGGCGTGCAGGAGCCCGCCACCTCCTGGGGCGCGCTGATCTCCGAGGGCGCGAAACAGATGCAATATGGCACGCTCTGGATGCTGCTCTTCCCGCTCTTCTTCTTCGTCATCACGCTCTTCGCCTTCTTCTTCGTCGGCGATGGCCTGCGCGATGCGCTCGACCCGAAGGACCGTTGATCCATGGCGTTGCTTGAAATCAAGGACCTCACGGTCAAGTTCGAAACCAATGACGGCATCGTTTCGGCCGTCAACGGTGTCTCCTTCAACGTTCGCGAAGGCGATACGCTTGCCATCGTGGGCGAATCCGGTTCCGGGAAATCCCAGACCGCCTTTGCCGCAATAGGCCTCCTGGCCCGCAATGGCCATGCCACGGGCTCGGTGAAATGGGACGGGCAGGAGATCCTGAACCTTCCCGAGGCGAAGCTGAACCGTATCCGGGCAGACGAGATCGCGATGATCTTCCAGGATCCGATGACCTCGCTCAATCCGTTCCTGAAGGTCTCGGACCAGATGGAGGAGGTGCTGACGCTCCATCGCGGCATGTCCCGCCGCGAGGCGCGCGCCGAATGCGTCCGAATGCTCGACGCTGTCCGCATCCCCGACGCCGCCGCGCGGATCACCATGTATCCGCATGAGTTTTCCGGCGGTATGCGCCAGCGGATCATGATCGCCATGTCGCTCTTGTGCCGCCCGCGCCTGATCATCGCCGACGAGCCGACCACGGCGCTCGACGTGACCGTGCAGGCGCAGATCATGGACCTGCTCAGGGATATTCGCGAAGAGTTCAACACCGCGATGATCCTCATCACCCATGATCTCGGCATCGTCGCCGGCGCCTGCGAGCGCACGATGGTGATGTATGGCGGCCGCATCATGGAGCGCGGCACCACCGAAGAGATCTTCGCTACCCCGACCCATCCCTACACGCTCGGCCTGCTCGAAGCCGTCCCGCGGCTCGACCGCAAGGAAGACACGCTGCCGACCATCCCCGGCGAGCCGCCCGACATGCTCAGAGGCTTCATCGGCTGCCCCTTCGAGCCGCGCTGCCCGCTGGCGGAGGAGCGCTGCAAGACCGAGCCCCCGTCGCTCGAACGTCTCTCCGAGACCCGCGTCCGCGCCTGTCACCGTTCCCCGGAGGAAGTCGCATGAGCACGCCTCTCCTGAAAGTCGAAGACCTCCAGGTCACCTTCAACATCCGCCCGCGCGGCGCCTGGCCCTGGACCCCGTCCATCCCGCTCCACGCCGTCGGCGGTGTCTCTTTCGAGCTTGAGAAGGGCGAGACCCTGGGCATCGTGGGCGAATCCGGCTCGGGAAAATCCACCGTCGCCCGCGCCATCATCAACACCGTCCCGGCCTCCGGCGGGCGCGTGCTGTGGAAGGGCGACGACCTTCTGCAGATGGACCCGACCAAGCGCCGCGAGCACCGGCAGGCCGCGCAGATGGTGTTTCAGGACCCGCTTGCCGCGCTCAACCCGCGCATGAAGGTCGGCGAGATCATCGCCGAACCGCTCATCACCCACGCGCCGCAGACGCCGAAGGCGGAGGTCAAGCGCCGCGTTGGCGAGCTGATGGAGCGCGTCGGGCTGCTGCCCAACCTGATCAACCGCTATCCGCATGAATTCTCCGGCGGCCAGTGCCAGCGCATCGGCATTGCCCGCGCGCTGATCTTGAACCCGGAGCTGGTCATCTGCGACGAGCCGGTCTCCGCGCTCGACGTCTCGGTGCAAGCGCAGGTGATCAACCTGCTCTCCGAACTTCAGCGCGATCTCGGCCTGTCGCTGATCTTCATCGCCCATGACCTCTCGGTGGTGAAACATATCTCCGACAATATCCTGGTGATGTATCTCGGCCGGGTGATGGAAACCGCCGATGCCGACACGCTGATCGACGCGCCCGTGCACCCCTATACCCGCTCGCTGGTCCAGGCCGTGCCGATCCCGGATCCGAAGGTGGAGCTTGCCCGCGAACACCCCGTGCTCGAAGGCGACCTGCCCAGCCCGCTCAGCCCGCCCTCGGGCTGCGTCTTCCGCACCCGTTGCCCGCTGGCCAATGCGAGCTGCGCCGGCGAGCGCCCCGGCCCGGAACAGATCGCGCCCGGACACGTCTCCTACTGCCCGGTCACGGCGGGAGAGCGGCTCGCACAAAACGCCTGACACGCCATGGCAACGCCTCCGCCCCGTATCGAGGACGACTACAGCGGGGCGGTCGACTGGAACCTGATCTATGCGCAGTGCCATGAGGCCGTCCGCTCGGCCGAGCGGATCGCGGCCTGCCTCGACCCGCCGCGCCCTCTCCTTTTTGCCGGGTTCCCTGAGACAGCGGCTTGCCTTGCCGCCAACCGCCCGGTCACCTTCGTCGATATCTCCCCCGCAATTCTCGACATGGCCCGGCGGGATTTCCCCGGGCTGACATCGCTCGTCTGCGCAGATGTCTTCGAAACCCTCGAAACCGTGGCCCCCGTGGATGTCGCGGTGACGGGCCGCCTCACGGCTTTCTGGGATGCGGAGAGTGTCGAACGGTTCGCGCGCGCGCTGGAACGACGGCGTCCCGCCCGCGTTCTGGTCGATTTCTTCGACCGCGAGGCAGTCGCGCCGGGACAGACTCTTGCGTTTGGAGGAGGAGCGGTCACCGGCCAATGGAGGATCGCCGATGCCGTCGCGCCCAAGGCGAGCGCGCGCCCAAAGGTGAGCAGACTCCAGCTTGCACTGGCCTATGACTGGGACAGTGGCGCAGTGCGGTCGGAAACCCGCCGGAGCTTTTTCGACGCCAACGACTTGTCAGGTTGGCTGGCGGAGAGGTTGCCGGGATATGATGTGCAACGGCACGACGCCCTTATCGCTGGCGATCCGAGTTTCGCATTCCTGCTGACGCGCGCGCCCTGAGCAGGCGAGCACAGCTTTGCGCGCCCGCTTCGGGCCGTTCAAGCATCCGGCTCACTGCTCCTGGATCGACTGGATGTAGTAAACCAGCTCTAGGATCCGCGCCCGGACGGCCTGCTCGCCGCCATAGGGGCCGTATTTGTTGCCGATATCGTCGCTGTAGCGCGTTCCCCAGACCGGCATTTCCCAACCTTCGGTCTGGCGCACGCCATGCGCGCCGATCACCGAACGGCCGTCGATCACCATGAAAACCTCCAGGAGCGGGAACACGTTGTCATTCTCGCGCGTGATCATCGTCAGGTCCGTGGGGTCCACGGTCAGGTATTCGGCCATCGGGCCGTTTCCCTTGCCGCCGACACCGTGGCAGGCGAGGCAGGAGATCATGTATTCGTCGGAGCCGATGAGTTCTTCTTCGGCAAGCCCGACCTGCGGTGCGAGGCAAATCGCGCCGATTGCAAGGATGCCAAGGACCATCGCTCTCGCCTTTCTTGGTCTTGTCGTGAGGTTTTCGGGCCGCATGTCGAGTCCTCCTCCTGAAAGAATCTGCTGCCTCCTGACCAATCCCGGGCCTGTGACCCGCGATGGCCTGTCGGCGCTCTCAACACCAGTCCCTGCCGGCTGCGCGCGGCTTTCCTCCTCCATCAGCAGCGGCTTACTTAGGGTAATACATGGGTGGGTTTTTCGCCATGAGATAGGTCAATCGCCAAGGGGCCGCGGTCATGGCCCCGGTGGCCCCAACATCGCGTGATCTGCCGGCCATTGCGCCCCCCGTCCCGACTGCTAGTCTGCGTCCGTCCGAAACCGCGCCCGAGCTGCCCATTGCCCTTGCCTGACGACACAGATCTGAGCGAGCTGATCGCCTGCCCCTCCTGCGACGCGCTGTACCGCGCCGTGGAGCCGGAGAATGGTGAGCGGGCCGTGTGCGAGCGTTGCCATCACGTGCTCATCGCCCCGGTAAGTCGCGCGATCACCCGAGTCGTGGCGCTCTCGTTGACCGTTCTCATGTTACTCGGCACGGCGATGTTCCTGCCTTTCCTGAAGATCGAGGCGAGTGGGCTCACGCATTCGACCTCCATCGTCGATGCCGCCCTTTCCTTCTCCGGGGTGCATATGTTTGGCCTCGCCCTTGGCGTACTTTCGCTGATCATCTTCGTGCCGGTCGCCCGGTCCCTGTTGCTGCTCTTCGCGCTGCTGCCGCTGCTGGCCCATCGCCCACCATTTCAAGGCGCCCGCACCGCCTTCCGTCTTTCCGAGGAGTTGCGGCCCTGGTCCATGGCCGAGATCTTCGTGCTGGGGGTCGGCGTGGCGCTGGTCAAGGTGGCCGATATGGCGCGGGTCGAGCTGCAGGCTGCCTTTTGGCTCTTCGCGGCGCTGGTCATCGTGACCGTCCTGCAGGACGGGTTCCTCTGCCGCTGGTCGATCTGGCAGGCGCTGGAAGGGCGGGGACGGCACGCGCCTGCCGCCGATGCCGAGGGGGAGCCGAAGCATGTCTAGCTACGATGCCCTCTCAATGCCCCTGAACACGGCGCGCAAGGCCGGCCTTGTCGCCTGTACCCATTGCGCCCGGGTCTGGCCAGGCGAGCAAAAAACCTGTCCGCGCTGCGGCTCGGCGCTGGCGTCGCGCGACCGACATTCGCTCTCGCGCGTCTGGGCGTGGTGGTGGGTCGGGTTGATCTGCTACATCCCGGCCAATCTCTTCCCGATGCTGCAAACGACACTGCTCGGGAAGACTTCCGGCGACACGATCGTCGGCGGGGCGGTGTTGCTGGCCATGCATGGCGCGGTTCCCGTGGCGCTTGTCATCCTGCTGGCCTCGGTCTGCATCCCCGTGGCCAAGTTCATCGCCGTGGCCTATCTCGCCCTCTCGGTCCAGCATAACTGGCCCTCTGACCGGCTTCGCCGCATGCGACTCTACGAGTTGGTCGAATTCGTTGGCCGCTGGTCGATGATCGATGTCTTCGTCGTGGCGGTGCTCTCCTCGCTGGTCCAGCTCTCCATCGTCGTTTCCATCAAGCCCGGCCCGGCCGCGGTGACCTTCGCGCTCGCCGTTGTCTTCACCATGCTCTCGGCGCGCTCCTTCGACAGCCGCCTGATCTGGGACAGCCTCGACCCGGATCTTGTCCCCGATTCCCCGAATGATCCTGCGCCAGCCCCGAGCGGCGCCCAGAAGGACAGCCTCCCGTGACCGATCAGATCCCGCCCACCCCCATCCAGCCGGCCAAGCGCAGCCTGCGGCAACGCATCTCTATCGTCTGGGTTGTACCGCTTGTCGCGCTGGCCATCGCGCTCGGCATTGCCTGGCAGGCCTATTCCGAACGTGGCCCGCTGATCGAGATCCGGTTCGAGAACGCGTCCGGCATCGTCGCCGAGCAAACGCAGCTGCGCTATCGCGAGCTCTCGGTCGGCGTGGTGGAGGAGATCACCTTCTCTGACGACCTCTCCGAAGTCATCGCCCATCTGCGTCTCGACAAGGATGTCGCGAATTTCGTCGATTCCGAGGCGCTATTCTGGGTGGTCCAGCCAGAGGTTTCCGCGCGCGGCGTGTCAGGGCTGCAAACGGTGCTGAGCGGCGTCTATATCGAGGGCAGCTGGGACGGGAGCCCGGGGGGGCTCTCGCGGCACTTCGACGGCCTGTCCGAGCGGCCAATCGCCCGGCCCGACCAGGAGGGCACGAAGATCACGCTCTTTTCTCGCACCGGCAAGGGTTTGAGCGAAGGGTCTCCGATCCTGTTCAAGGGGTTGGAGGTTGGCCAACTTGGCAAGCCGACACTGTCGGATGACGGTGTGACCATTTCCGCCGACGCCTTCATCAGTGCCCCGCATGACACGCTTCTGACAACGCAGTCACGTTTCTGGAACGCCTCCGGGATCGCTTTCAACCTCGGGGCTGGTGGTGCGTCGGTCGATGTGGAAAGCGTCGCGGCTCTGATCTCGGGCGGCGTCAGCTTCGAGACGGTGGTCTCCGGCGGCGAGCCGATCCTTGAAGGGCAGAGATTCGCCGTGTTCGAGAACCTGGACGATGCCCGGGAGAGCCTGTTCGAGGGCACCGGTCCGGATGAGGGCACGCTCGAGCTCTCGATGGTCTTCGACGAGAATGTCACCGGGCTGAATATCGGCGCGCAGGTGACGCTGAACGGGTTGCCGATCGGCGAAGTCGTGGGGATCACAGGGCAGGTCGACCCGGAGCAGTTCGGGGATGAGCGGGTGCGTCTGGTCGTGGTGCTCTCGATCGAACTGAACAAGCTCGACGCGGCCCCGGACAGCGACACGTCCGATGCCGAGAGCGCAGCGATTCTGGACCTGTTCGAGCAGGCAGTGGCCGAAGGGTGGCGTGCGCGACTGGCGCGTGCGGGCTTGCTCTCCAATGCGCTGCGGATCGAGATGGTCCAGATCGAGGATCCCGAGCCGGCCGAGTTCCTGCGCGATGCCGATCCTTACCCGATCTTCCCCTCGGTCCAGGCGGATCTGGAGGGCGGTGCCAATCCCGCGGAGGGGCTGATCCAGCGCGTGGGCGACCTGCCCATCGAGGAAATCCTGAACTCCGCCAAGACATTCCTCGACGGTGCTGCCGCCCTCGTGGCGAGCGACGATATCCAGGCCATTCCGGGAGACCTTCGGGGGACGGTCGAGGAGGTCCGCGGCGCGGTTGGCGATGTGCGGGGTGTGATTGGCTCCGAGCAATTTCAGGCGTTGCCGGCACGGCTGGACGACATCTCCGGGGAGATTTCGAGCTTGCTCGCAGAGTTGGAGCAGCGTGATGGAATCGCAAGGCTGGTCGAGGCGATCGATCGGGCCGGGGAGGCCGCCCAGGAGATCGGAACCGCGGCAGAGGGTGTGCCGGCGCTGGTCGCCGAGATCAGTGCGGTGGCGGAAGACATCGCGTCACTGGAGCTGGGCGGCATGGTTGACGAGGCTTCCGGGCTGATCGGTTCGGCGCGCGAGCTGGTTTCGACGGAGGCGGCGCAAGCCCTGCCCGAGAGCCTGCGCACGGCGGTGGACGAGGTCGCGACGGCGGTGTCCGAGTTGCGGTCGGGCGGCACCATCGAGAATGCGAATGCGGCGCTGGAAAATGTCAGCGAGCTGACGGCGGATCTGAGCGAGGCGGCGGCGAATGTTCCGGCGCTGGTCGAGGATATCCGGGCGCTGACGGCCCAGGCGGCCGCGATGGATCTCGATGCGCTGGCCAGCGAGGTGACCGCGCTGCTCGACAGTGCGGAGGCGGTGATCGGGACCGAAGCCGCCAGGGCGCTGCCCGAGAGCCTGCGGTTGGCGCTGGACGAGATTGGCACGGCGGTTGCCGAGCTGCGCGAAGGCGGCACGGTCGAGAGCGTAAACGCGGCGCTGGATTCGGCGGAGAAGGCAGCGGATGCGGTGGCCGATGCCTCCAGCGAACTGCCCGACCTCGTGCGCCGGACGGAGGCGGTTCTGCGCGAGGCCGAGCTGGCATTGGCCGGACTTTCGGACAGTGGGGCGCTCAACCGCGAGGCGCGGGAGACCCTGCGGGAGGTCAGTCGGGCGGCGGATTCGGTGCGGTCGCTCATGCGGACGCTGGAGCGTAAGCCGAATGCGCTTCTGACCGGGAAATAGGTGCGATGCGGGAAAGCGATGCGAAGACGCGGCGGCGGGCTTGTTCCCCGGCCCGGGGTGAGTATGCTCCGCCCGCTGCATTCAGACAGATCGGACAGGCAATGCGTCTATTCATTTCCACATTTGTTCTCATTGCCGTGCTGGCATCTTGCGGAGCGTCGACCGTTCGCTACGCGGCGGCTCCTGTCTCCTCGGGGGGGCGGATCGCCATCGGTCTGTCGAGGCTGGAGGTGCGGGAAGTGTCTCTGCCGGCCTATGCGCGCAGTGAGGAGATCTGGCGCGAGGCTGAGAACGGCGCCCTGACGAGCGATGCGGCGACGCTCTGGGCCGATGATCCTGCACGCGGGGTGACGATGGAACTGAGCCATCACCTTGCGACCATGAGCGGAGCACGGGTTGCCGCCGAGCCATGGCCGTTCGAGGACCTGCCGCAGGCGCGGCTGGTCGTTCGGGTCAAGGAGATGGTGGCTGGGGCGGATGGTCGGTTCCGGATTTCCGGACAGTATTTTGTGGCGCATCTGGATGGCGGGCGCGACCGCTCGGGAGAGTTCAACCTGTCCGCGCCCTTCACGCCGGATGGCGGCGCGCCGGCGATTGCGGCCGCGCGGGCGACAGTTGTTCGGGACCTAGCGCGGGTCATCGCGGATCGCGGATTCTGAGCCTCGCGCCGAAGATCGGCAAACCATTTATTAACCTCTTCAGCGTTGATTAACCCTGTTGCCGGGGAAGGTGAGGCCGATGGGCGGTCCGACCGGCAGGGGGCACTCCCGCGATGTCAGGTTTCTGGGACAGGCTTGCAGGGCGCGACAAGGCGACGAAGGGCACGGTGGGGTCGAAGCGGCCGCGCCCGACCTATGGCCACCCTGCGGCGCGCGCTGTGCGGGAGGGCTTCGCGGAAGGGGCGTCTCGCAACGCTTTCACCGATGCCGCGATGCAGGGGCTGGACGATCTCGACGCGCGCCTTCCGCCTCCTGGCATCGAGACGCGGCCTGCCGCAGAGCCGCGGTATCGCCAGACAGGGCGTCTGAAGCCGGAGGTTGCGGCCGGTGGCGGCCTCGTGGAGGGCGATGACGGCAAGCTTCGTCCGCATTACTGGGGGCATCGCGAGCGGCTTCGGCAGCGGTTTCTCTCGGGCGGGCACGAGGCGATGCCGGAATACGAGCTGCTGGAGATGCTGCTCTTCAACGCTATTGGACGCATCGATGTGAAGCCGCTGGCCAAGCGCCTGCTGGCCACCTTCGGCGATCTGAACGGCGTGATCGCCGCACCGGAGCCCCGCTTGATGGAGGTCGAAGGCGCGACTCACAAGGTATACTACCAGCTCCGCCTGGCCGAGGCCTTCGCGCATCGCATGGCACGGGCAAAGGTGATGCAGCGCCAGGTGCTCTCCTCCTGGGACACGCTGATGGACTATTGCAAGACCGTGATGGCGCATCGCGACACCGAACAGTTCCGCGTCCTCTTTCTCGATCGCAAGAACAACCTGATTGCCGATGAGGCGCAGGCCGAGGGGACGGTTGATCACGTGCCGGTCTACCCGCGCGAAATCGTCAAACGGGCGTTGGAGTTGAATGCTTCGGCGCTGATCCTGGTCCACAATCACCCCTCGGGCGACCCGTCGCCCTCCAACGAGGACATTGTCATGACGGACCGGATCTTCGAGGCCTGCCGCGCGGTGGGAATCACGATCCACGACCATGTCGTGATCGGCAAGGAAGAGGACGCCTCCTTCCGGCAACTCGGGTTTCTCGAATAGGGAACAGTTTCCACTGGTCCCTCACGGCGCAACACGGCATTGAGCGGCCATGGTTCAGTCGAAATCCTCCCAGACCCTCGCACTCGGGTCGCTTGCCGTGGCCCTGTTCGTGCTGGCGCTGAAGATCGCCGCCTGGCAACTTACGGGCGCTGTGGCGCTGTATTCCGACGCGATGGAATCCTTCGTCAATGTCGCTGGTGCGCTGCTTGCCTGGATCGCCATCCGCATTGCCGACCGTCCGGCCGACAAGAGCCACCCGTTCGGACATCACAAGGCCGAGAACCTCTCCGCGATTGCCGAAGGCAGCCTGATCGTCCTGGCCGCTGTCCTGATTCTGCAGGAGGCCGGGGGGGCGATCTTCTCACCGGACCTGGAGCGGCTCGGCCCGCTCGGGCTGGCGGTGAATGCCGTGGCCATGGTGATCAACCTGGTCTGGGCCCGGGTCCTGATCACGGCCGGCACGCGCCGCCGCTCGCCCGCGCTCAGCGCAAATGGGCGGCACCTGATGACGGATGTCTGGACCTCGGCGGGGGTTCTTGTCGGCCTCGTCCTTGTCCTCCTGACAGGGTGGGCGCTGCTCGATCCGCTCATCGCCCTGCTGGTGGCGGTGAACATCCTGTACGAAGGTTGGAAGGTCATCTTCTCCTCGGCGGGCGACCTGATGGATTCGGCCGCCCATGATTCCGACCACCAGGTGATCGAGAACGCCGTGCGGAGCTCGTGTCATGGCGCCTTGCAGGTTCACGACTTACGGACCCGGCGTGCGGGCAAGGTGCTCTTCATCGAGTTCCACCTGGTTGTCGCTACGGAGATGACGGTCGGCGCGGCGCATGAGATCTGTGACGCCATCGAGGCAGAGATTGCCGTGCATTTGCCGGAAGCTCGCACGACGATCCATGTGGAACCTGACGACATGCTGGAGACGTCCGGTCTGGCGCCGGAACTCGGGAACGGGCGCTGACTGCATCAGGATTCTTCCGCCTAGTCCGCCTTCGCCTGCACCGATTACCCCCAGAGAATTGACGGCAATGGCCAGCGCTGCGCGTCCGTGCATCCGCATCGAATGGCCTTTGTACCTCCGTGAACTGCCTTCGAACTCGACAGAGTTGCCTAAAAAACAGTCAAGTTTTCGGGTGGCGTAATTCGCAGAAAATTTACCGTTTGATAAAAAATGAGAGCTGTGCCAGCCTTCGGCGAGAACAAGAATGTCTCCAGCAGGGGTTTGCGCGATGCAAAACAGCCAGAGAACGCCGGGTGTCGTGCCCGGTCGGCTCGACGACGCCACCTACCGCAGCAATTTCGACGATCTCCATCCGGCGCTCGACGCGCATGAGGCAAGTGTGGCCGCGGATCGCTGCTATTTCTGTCACGATGCGCCCTGCATGGACGCCTGCCCGACCGAGATCGACATCCCGATGTTCATCCGACAGATCCAGTCGGGCGATCCGGACAATGCCGCCCGAACGATCTTCGAGCAGAATGTTCTCGGCGGAATGTGCGCGCGGGTCTGCCCGACCGAAACGCTCTGCGAGGAGGTCTGCGTGCGCCAGACGGCCGAAGCCAAGCCGGTCGAGATCGGCCAGCTCCAGCGCTACGCGACAGATCACCTGATGGCGCAGGAGGGGCATCCCTTCGAACGCGCCACGCCGACGGGGCGGCGGGTTGCGATTGTCGGGGCCGGGCCGGCGGGGCTGGCTTGTGCGCACCGTTTGGCGCTGAAGGGCCACTCGACGGTGATCTATGACGCGCGCAAGAAGGCGGGCGGGCTGAACGAGTTTGGCATCGCCGCCTACAAGGCGCCGAACAATTTCGCCGAGGCCGAAGTGCAGTGGTTGCTGCGCCTGGGCGGGATCGAGATCCGCTATGGCGAGAAGCTCGGCGAGGGGCTGCTGCTGGAGGAGCTTCAGGACGAGTATGATGCGGTCTTTCTCGGCATGGGGCTGGCTGGCGTGAATGCATTGCGCACCGAGGGCGAGGAACATGCTCATGTGCGCGACGCGGTCGAGTTCATCGCCGATCTGCGGCAGGCCGAGGATCTCTCTACCCTGCCTGTCGGGCGCGACGTGGTGGTGATTGGCGGCGGCATGACGGCGGTGGACGCGGCGATCCAGTCGAAGCTGCTGGGCGCGGAGAATGTGACCATGGTCTATCGGCGCGGCCGGGACCGGCTCTCCGCCTCGACCTTCGAACAGGAACTGGCCACCGCGAAAGGCGTCAAGATCGTGCTCAATGCGCAGCCGGTCGCCTTCAACAGTGAGGACGGCAAGACAATCTCTTCCGTCACTTTCGCCTATACCGAGGATGGCGCAACCGGGTTCCATCTCTCCGAAGAGACTTTCACGCTCAAGGCCGACCAGGTCTTCAAGGCCATCGGCCAGTCACTCAAGGGCGTTCCCGGCGTGCTGGAGACCAAGGGCGGCAAGATCGTCGTCGACGCGGCCGGGCGCAGTTCGATCTCCGGGGTCTGGGCCGGGGGCGATTGCGCCTCAGGCGGCGATGACCTCACCGTGACGGCGGTCGCCAACGGGCGCGACGCGGCCGAGGATATCCATGCAATGCTGACCGGCGCGGCCGGGTAAGGGAGAGCGACAGATGGCAAATCTTGCGAGCGAATTCGTCGGCATCAAGTCGCCCAACCCGTTCTGGCTGGCCTCCGCGCCGCCGACGGACAAGGAATACAACGTCCGTCGCGCCTTCGAGGCGGGCTGGGGCGGCGTGGTCTGGAAGACGCTGGGCTCCGAGGGGCCGCCGGTGGTGAATGTCTCCGGCCCGCGTTATGGTGCGATCTTCGGTGCCGACCGGCGGCTGCTCGGGCTCAACAATATCGAGCTTATCACGGACCGGCCGCTGCAGCAGAACCTGCGGGAAATCAAAACCGTGAAGCGGGATTATCCGGATCGTGCCATGGTGGTTTCGCTGATGGTGCCCTGCGAAGAGGAGGCCTGGAAGGCGATCCTGCCGGTGGTCGAGGAGACCGGCGCGGACGGGATCGAGCTGAATTTCGGCTGCCCGCATGGGATGGCAGAGCGCGGCATGGGATCGGCGGTCGGGCAGGTGCCGGAATATATCGAGATGGTCACGCGCTGGTGCAAACAGAACACCCGCATGCCGGTGATCGTGAAGCTGACGCCGAATATCACCAATGTCGTCTACCCGGCCGAGGCCGCGAAACGGGGCGGGGCGGATGCGGTCAGCCTGATCAACACGATCAATTCGATCACCTCGGTCGATCTCGACGCGATGAGCCCGGAGCCGATGATCGACGGCAAGGGCACCCATGGCGGCTATTGCGGCCCGGCAGTGAAGCCGATTGCGCTCAACATGGTGGCCGAGATCGCGCGCCATGCGGAGACGGCGGGTATGCCGATATCCGGCATTGGCGGGGTGACGACCTGGCGCGACGCGGCGGAGTTCATGGCGCTTGGCGCGGGCAATGTGCAGGTCTGCACGGCGGTGATGACCTACGGGTTCCGGATCGTCGAAGAGATGATCGCCGGCCTGTCGAACTGGATGGACGAGAAGGGCTATGCGTCGACCGCCGAGATTGTCGGCAAGGCCGTGCCGAATGTCACCGATTGGCAATATCTCAACCTCAACTATGTCACCAAGGCCGAGATCGACCAGGAAGCCTGCATCAAGTGCGGTCGTTGCTATGCGGCCTGCGAAGACACCTCGCATCAGGCGATCCTGATGAAGGAGGGGCGGGTCTTCGAGGTCGATGACAGCGAATGCGTGGCCTGCAATCTCTGCGTCAGTGTCTGTCCGGTAGAGAACTGCATCACCATGCGCGAGCTGTCGAAGGGGGAGCTGGACGAACGGACAGGCGAAAAGGTCGGTGACTACGGGAACTGGACCGAACATCCGAACAATCCCGGCGCGACCTGCGCTGCGGAATAGGCTCATAGGGCGATTTGGAAATCAGCCGCGTGCCAAAAGGTGCGCGGCTTTTTTTATGGGCGCTGGGGCGGCTGCGTCGCCTTGTTTCCGTGCCTTTAAGCGCTCAGGCCCAATGTCCGCAAACGGCTCAGAGCTGTGCGCGCCGCCCACGCTCTGTCTATCCCGCATCCGGTGCAAGCATCCGCGTGAACAGCGACACAAGATAGCGTTCTGCCTCCGGGAACGGGTCCGGTTCCACATCGGCCAGCAATGTCCGAACCTGGATGTCAAAATCCGCGTAATGCTGCGTCAGCGACCAGACCGAGAAGAGCAGGTGATAGGGCTGAACCGGTGCGATCCGGCCTTCCTCGACCCAGGTTCGGATGATCCCTGCCTTGTCGTCGACCAGCGGCTTCAGGTAATCGGCCAGCACGCCATGCAGCCGCGGTCCACCTTGCAGGATCTCGTTGGCGAAGAGCCGGCTCTCGCGTGGCATCTGCCGGCTCATTTCGAGCTTGCGGCGCACATAGGTCAGGATTTCCTCGATCGGCTCGCCGCCGGCATCCAGCGCCCGAAGCGGGTCCAGCCAGGTGTCGAGCAGCCCGGTCAGGAGCGCGGTATGCATCGCCTCCTTGGAGGGGAAGTAATAGAGCAGATTCGGCTTCGACAGCCCCGCTTCCTGCGCGATCTGGTCCACTGTGGCGCCGCGAAAACCGCGCGCGGAGAAGACTTCCAGCGCCGCATCCAGGATCGCCTCGTGGTTGCGCTTCTGGATTCGCGTTTCAGGCTTTCTGGGCTTGGTTCGTTGGGCTTTCATGTTACGCTCAATTATCCATCACCTGGGGCGAAAATCCGGGGCCTTTTTGGGCCTATGCACAGAATTCAGCCATTCGCTTGACTGGAGTCGAGTCGGTGGTAGCGTGTTCCTGACCATTTGGTCAAACATAACGACAAGCAAGCCGTCTCAGTCAACGCGGTAGCTAGCAGGGAATAAGCCAATGGTGCTCGACCAACCGTCTGCTCCAAATGACCTCAGTGCATTCTGGATGCCTTTCACGGCCAATCGCCAGTTCAAACAGGCGCCGCGGATGTTCGTGTCCGCCGATGGCATGTTCTACAAGACGGATGACGGGCGGGAGGTGTTGGACGGCACAGCCGGTCTGTGGTGCTGCAATGCGGGCCACAACCGGCCGAAGATCGTTGAGGCGATCCGGGCGCAGGCCGGCGAGCTGGATTCCGCGCCGGCCTTCCAGATGGGGCACCCCAAGGCGTTCGAACTGGCCTCCGCGCTGCGTGACATGGCGCCGGAGCCGTTCGACCATGTCTTCTTCACCAATTCCGGGTCCGAATCCGTCGAGACAGCGCTGAAGATCGCGCTGGCCTATCACCGCGCCCGTGGCGAGGGGCAGCGGACGCGGCTGATCGGGCGCGAGCGCGGCTATCACGGAGTGAATTTCGGCGGGATCTCTGTTGGCGGGATCGTCAACAACCGCAAGTTCTTCGGCTCGCTGCTGACCGGCGTGGACCACCTGCCGGCGACCCATCTGCCCGAGAACGCGATGACGCGCGGCCAGCCGGAACATGGCGATTATCTCGCCGAGGAGCTGGAGGCGATCTGCACGCTGCACGGGGCCGAGACCATCGCGGCGGTGATCGTCGAGCCGATGGCCGGCTCCACGGGCGTGCTGCTGCCGCCGAAGGGCTATCTGGAGAAGCTGCGCGAGATCTGCACCAAGTATGGCATCCTGCTGATCTTTGACGAAGTGATCACCGGGTTCGGGCGGCTTGGCTCTTCCTTCGCGGCCGAGCATTTCGGCGTGATGCCGGACCTGATCACCACCGCCAAGGGGCTGACCAATGGCGTGATCCCGATGGGCGCGGTGCTGGCCACGGCCCAGATCCATGACGCCTTCATGACCGGCCCCGAGCATATGATCGAGCTCTTTCACGGCTACACCTATTCGGGCAACCCGATCGCCTCCGCCGCTGGTCTGGCCACGCTCCAGACCTATCGCGAGGAAGGGCTCTTCGAGCGCGCGGCCGAACTCGCGCCCTATTGGGAGGATGCGCTGCATTCGCTGGCCGACTGCCCGCATGTGATCGACATCCGCAACATGGGCCTGATCGGCGCCATCGAGCTGTCGCCCATCGCGGGTGCGCCGACCAAGCGCGCTTTCCAGGCCTTCCTCGATGCCTATGACAAGGGCGTGTTGATCCGCACGACGGGGGACATCATCGCCCTCTCGCCGCCGCTGATCATCGAGAAATCCCATATCGACCAACTCTTCGGCACGCTGCGCGACGTTCTGACGGCGCTGGACTGAGGAGGCGCGAGATGGCGGAACGGGTCAGGGACGGGAGCGAGATGGTGCGGCAGATGTCGCCGCGCCTGCTTGCCGGTCGCTATGTCTTCCGGACGCTGGAAGCCGGGGCCGGGCAGGCGGAGCTCTCCGCCGCGCTGGGCATGTTTCGCGAGGAAGAGGGGCTGTCGGTGATTGTCGAGGCCGGGCCAGACGATGCGGATGCCTATCGCCAGATCACGCTCGATGTCCATTCGGCACTCGATGGTGTCGGTCTTACGGCGGCGGTGTCCGTTACGCTGGCGGAGCTGAACATTCCCAGCAATGTCGTCGCCGCCAATCATCACGATCATATCTTTGTCCCCGAACAGATGGCCGAAGCCGCGCTTGATGCGCTGCGCCGGCTCAGCCGGGGTGAACATGTCAACCGGGAAAAGGAATAAGGCTATGGCCGCACCTGGTGAGAACCTGAAAATCAACGGCTCCCGTCTTTGGGACAGCATCATGGAAATGGCCAAGATCGGCCCGGGCATCGCCGGTGGCAACAACCGCCAGACGCTGACCGACGACGATGCCACCGGCCGCGCCCTGTTCCAGAGCTGGTGCGAAGCCGCCGGGATGACGATGGGGGTCGACCAGATCGGCAACATGTTCGCCTATCGCGAGGGCACGGACCCGGACGCACTGCCCGTCTATGCCGGTTCGCACTTGGACACCCAGCCGACGGGCGGGAAATATGACGGCGTTCTGGGCGTGCTTGGCGCGCTGGAGGCCGTGCGCTCGATGAACGATCTCGGAATCAAGACAAAGCACCCGATCGTGGTCGTCAACTGGACCAACGAGGAAGGCACGCGCTTTGCGCCCGCCATGCTCGCCTCCGGCGTCTTTGCCGGCAAACACGAGCTGGACTGGGCCTTTGACCGTGTCGATGCGGAAGGCAAGAAGTTCGGCGATGAGCTGGAGCGGATCGGCTGGAAGGGCGAGGAGGAAGTCGGCGCGCGCAAGATCCATGCGCTGTTCGAACTGCATATCGAGCAGGGTCCGATCCTCGAAGCCGAAGGCATCGATATCGGCGTCGTCACCCATGGGCAGGGTCTGCGCTGGATCGAATGCACCGTGACCGGCAAGGAGAGCCATACAGGCTCGACGCCGATGCCGATGCGCAAGAATGCCGGGCGCGGGTTGGCGCGGATCACGGAGCTGGTCCACGAGATCGCGATGAAGCACCAGCCGAACTCGGTCGGCGCCATTGGCCATGTCGATGTCTACCCGAACTCGCGCAACATCATCCCCGGCAAGGTCGTCTTCACGGTCGATTTCCGTTCGCATGTGCAGGACATCATCGACGCGATGCTGGAGGAATTCTACGCCCGCGCGCCGGGGCTCTGCGAGGAGATCGGGGTGTCGCTGGAAACCGAGATCGTCGGCAGCTTCGACCCGCCCGCCTTTGACGAGAACTGCGTCTCCGCCGTGCGCGCCGCCGCCGAGCGCCTCGGATACAGCCATATCGACATTGTCTCCGGCGCCGGTCACGACGCCTGCTGGATCAACGACGTGGCGCCGACCTCCATGGTCATGTGCCCCTGCGTGGACGGGCTGAGCCATAACGAGGCCGAGGATATCTCGCCGGAATGGGCCGAGGCGGGCGCGAATGTGCTGTTCCACGCGGTGCTGGAAACGGCGGAGATCGTGGAGTGAAAAAAGCGGCAACGCCCCTGACGGCTGCCCTGATCCTGTCCGGCTGCACTGCGCCGGGCGGGTATCAGGTCGTTGACTGGGGGCTGCCGCTGGCGCTTGCGCAGGTATTGCCCGAAGGCGTGACCGCCGAGGACATCCTGCTCAAGGGCGACTGCTACTACTACCGCTACGAAGAAGAGATTTACCCGCTGCCGCCGACGGAAGCCCAAAGACTGGCCGGTCTGGACCGGTATTGTGAGCTGCCGCAATAATCGGCCGCGGGTGCGAAAAACAGGGAGATACGAAATGACAACGGTCATCAAGAACGGAACCATCGTCACCGCCGACCTGACCTACAAGTCGGACGTGTTGGTGGAGGGCGGCAAGATCGTGGCCATCGGCGAGGGGCTGGTGGGCGACGAGGTGCTGGACGCGACGGGCTGCTACGTGATGCCGGGCGGGATCGATCCGCATACCCATCTGGAGATGCCCTTCATGGGCACCTATTCGACGGACGATTTCGAGTCCGGCACTCGTGCGGCGCTGGCTGGCGGCACGACGATGGTCGTCGATTTCGCGCTGCCGAGCCCGGGGCAGGGGCTCCTAGACGCGATCCAGATGTGGGACAACAAGTCGACCCGGGCCAATTGCGACTATTCCTTCCACATGGCGATCACATGGTGGGGCGAGCAGGTCTTCAATGAGATGGAGCAGGTCGTCGGGCGCGGCATCAACACCTTCAA
Source organism: Tropicimonas sp. TH_r6 (assembly GCF_033101155.1). Classification (NCBI taxonomy): domain Bacteria; kingdom Pseudomonadati; phylum Pseudomonadota; class Alphaproteobacteria; order Rhodobacterales; family Roseobacteraceae; genus Tropicimonas; species Tropicimonas sp. TH_r6. The sequence goes on along the minus strand of NZ_JAWMPX010000004.1, from coordinate 154,867 downwards.
GCATTTCATGGCCTATAAAGGCGCGCTGATGGTGAATGATGACGAGCTCTATGCGAGCTTCCAGCGCTGTGCCGAGCTGGGCGCGACGCCGCTTGTTCATGCCGAAAATGGCGATGTTGTCGCCGAGATGCAGGCCAAGCTGCTGGCCGAGGGCAATAACGGCCCCGAGGCGCATGCCTTCTCGCGGCCCAGCCAGGTCGAGGGCGAGGCGACGAACCGCGCGATCATGATCGCCGACATGGCCGGGGCGCCGCTCTATGTCGTGCACACGTCCTGCGAGGAGGCGCATGAGGCGATCCGCCGGGCGAAGATGAATGGCAAGCGCGTCTGGGGCGAGCCGCTGATCCAGCACCTGACGCTGGACGAGAGCGAATATGCCAATCCCGACTGGGACCACGCCGCGCGCCGCGTGATGTCCCCGCCTTTCCGCAACAAGCAGCATCAGGACAGCCTCTGGGCCGGCCTGCAATCGGGCACGCTCTCCTGTGTCGCCACGGATCACTGCGCCTTCTCGACCGAGCAGAAGCGCTTCGGCGTGGGCGACTTCACCAAGATCCCGAACGGGACCGGCGGGCTGGAAGATCGGATGCCGATGCTCTGGACCCACGGGGTGGCCACCGGGCGGCTGACGCCGAACGAGTTCGTGGCCGTGACTTCGACCAATATCGCCAAGATCCTCAACTGCTATCCGAAGAAGGGGGCGATCCTTGTCGGCGCGGATGCGGATATCGTCGTCTGGGATCCGGAGAAGTCGAAGACCATTACCGCCGAGACACAGGAATCCGCGATTGATTACAACGTGTTCGAAGGCAAGGAAGTGAAGGGGCTGCCGCGCTACACGCTGACGCGCGGGCAGGTGGCCGTGACCGATGGCGAGATGACCTGCGAGAGCGGGCATGGCGAGTTTGTCGCCCGCGAACCGAACGCGACCGTCAACAAGGCGCTGTCGACCTGGAAAGAACTCACGGCACCGCGGCCCGTCGAACGGTCCGGCATTCCCGCAAGCGGGGTGTGAGATTGGTTTGGTACTCGAATCTTGAGACTTGGGCAAATATTTCGACTGTCGCGGCTTCGGTGGCGGTACTCGCCACCGCCGTGTTTGTGTGGAAGCAAGTTGGATTGATGGCGGGATCAAGCACACTTGAGCAAGCTAGGTTTCGTCGGGAGTCTGCTCAGGACGCGTTTGACGTGCTTCAAAACGACAAGTTTCGATCGAACCGCGATAAGATGCTCACGAAGCTGAATGATGGAATAGATGTTCCAACCGACAAAGGCGACATTGCCGTTTTTCGGCACGTGGTGAATGTCTACGAGATGCTTGGGCTAAAGATCCGGTTAGACGCAATCGATGAAGAAGCTCTAAGGCTGTACTGGCGTACAACGTTACTCCGTGATTGGGAGCGCCTACAGAGTTTTGTGGAAAAAGAGCGAGCGCAGTTCAAGAACCCAAAACTCTATGAAGACGCTGAAGAGATCGTACTCAGATGGAAAGATGCGGGTTAGATGGCGCTGATTGAATCGAATGAAAAGATGAACGGCGTGGCGCAAGAGCCTGTCATCTTCGCAGAAAAGCTCGACCTGACCTTCCAGACGAATGACGGGGCGGTTCAGGCCCTGCGCGATGTCAACCTGACCATCAACAAGGGAGATTTCGTCTCCTTCATCGGCCCGTCGGGCTGCGGCAAGACCACCTTCCTGCGGGTCGTGGCGGCGCTGGAGCATCCGACGGGCGGCGAGATCACCGTGAACGGGATGAGCCCGGACGAGGCGCGCCGCCAGCGGGCCTATGGCTATGTGTTCCAGGCGGCGGGGCTGTACCCGTGGCGGACGATCTCAAAGAATATCGAGCTGCCCTTGGAGATCATGGGCTATTCGAAAGAGAGCAAGCGGGAGCATGTCGACAAGGTGCTCAAGCTGGTCGATCTCGAAGGCTTCGGCGAGAAATTCCCCTGGCAGCTTTCGGGCGGGATGCAGCAGCGGGCGTCGATTGCCCGTGCGCTGGCTTTCGACGCCGAGATCCTGCTGATGGACGAGCCTTTCGGGGCGTTGGACGAGATCGTGCGCGACCACCTCAACGAGCAGCTCCTCGCGCTCTGGGGCCGGACTGGCAAGACCATCGGTTTTGTCACGCATTCGATCCCGGAAGCGGTCTATCTCTCGACCAAGATCGTGGTGATGTCGCCACGTCCGGGGCGGATCACGGATGTTATCGAGAGCACCCTGCCGCGCGAACGTCCGCTCGACATTCGCGACACGCCGGAATTCCTCGAAATCGCCCATCGTGTGCGCGAAGGACTGCGGGCGGGGCATGCGTATGACGATTGATCGGGAGGCTCAGCGATGAAGAATGTAGTTCCCGTTCTCGTGGTTCTCGCGGCGATCGTCGGTATCTGGTATGCCGCCGTGGCGCCGATGAATATCCGCACTGCGCTCGATCAGGCCGAGCGGGGCGGCGCCGTGATCGAGCCCGAAGGCGGACGTACGCGGTTGGAGGTCTCGGTCTGGCGGCTGATGGCCGACAATTCGGAGTATATTTCGGAGGGCTATGCGCTCGACCGGCCACGGCTGCCGACGCCGGCGCAAGTCGGTCGCGAGCTTTGGAAAACCACCGGCGAGATGGCGCTGCGGGGCAAGGCGATGTCCAAGCGCTCGCTGATCTATCATGCCACGGTGACGCTGAAATCGACGCTTTGGGGCTTCCTGCTCGGCACCTTCCTTGGCATTGCCGGTGCGGTGGCGATCACCCATTCTCGGGTGATGGATATGAGCGTCATGCCCTGGGCCATCATCAGCCAGACTATCCCCATCGTGGCGCTGGCGCCGATGATCATCGTGCTCTCCTCGCAGCTTGGTATCGAGGATCGGGGTGTGCCGAAGGCGATCATCTCCGCCTATCTGTGCTATTTCCCGGTTCTGGTCGGCATGGTGAAGGGGCTGCGCGCGCCATCCGCCTCGCAACTCGACCTGCTGCGGACCTATAGCGCCTCGCAATGGGAGACCTTCGTCAAGCTGCGCCTGCCGGCCTCCGTGCCGTACCTCTTCACCTCGCTGAAGATCGGTATCGCCTCGGCGCTGGTCGGCGCCATCGTGGGCGAATTGCCGACCGGGGCCATCTCGGGACTTGGCGCGCGTATCCTGATCGGGGACCAGTTCGGGACGCCGCTGGCGATCTGGGCGGCGCTGCTGGCCGCGGCCATCCTCGCGGGCATCCTCGTAACGCTTCTTGATCTCGCGCAGCGGATAACCCTCAAGCGGATGGGGCTGCAGGCATGACGACGCTGATCTTCTCTATCGCGGGTTTCATCGCCGTATGGGCCATCAACAGCGCTATCGCCAATTCGCCAGATCGCGACGATCGGGCCGCACGGGTCTTCGTACCGGTGATGCTCGGGCTCGCCTCGCTCTATCTTTGGGAAGGGCTGGTCGACGGGCTCGGCGTCTCGCCGGTGATCTTGCCGGCCCCCTCGGCCATCGCCGCAACCTTCGCGGCCTCGACCGACATGCTCTGGCAGGATTTCGTCCAGACCGTGCTCAAGGGCGCGTTGACGGGCTATGTCATGGGCTGCGGCGCCGCGTTCCTTGTTGCGGTCCTGATCGACCGATCCAGCTTCCTCACGCGCGGCTTGCTGCCAATCGGCAATTTCGTCGCTGCGCTTCCCATTGTCGGCATCGCGCCAATCCTCGTGAGCTGGTTCGGCTTCGACTGGCATTCCAAGGCGGCGGTCGTGGTGGTGATGGTGTTCTTCCCGGTGCTGGTCAACACGGTGCAGGGGCTGCGCGAGACCGACGCGATGCAGCGCGACCTGATGCGGACCTATGCGGCGGGCTATCTGCAGACGCTGCTGAAGCTGCGCTTGCCGGCCGCGATGCCCTTCATCTTCAACGGGCTGAAAATTGCATCAACACTGGCGCTGATCGGGGCAATCGTCGCCGAGTATTTCGGCTCGCCAACCCGGGGCATGGGGTTCCGCATTTCCACCGGCGTCGGAAGCCTGTCCATTGACCTCGTCTGGGCGGAGATCGTCGTCGCGGCTATCGTCGGCACGCTTCTTTATGGCAGCGTGTCCTGGATCGAAAAGGCGGTGACCTTCTGGCACCCCTCGCAACGCAGATAACCAAACCGCCGGAACAAGGCGGCATAAACCGAAGACCAACAAGGAGAGACATAATGAAGAGATTTCTTGCGGGGACGGCACTTTCCCTGATCGCCAGCACGGCCATGGCGGCCGACGAGGTGAAGCTTCAGCTGAAATGGGTCACCCAGGCGCAGTTCGCCGGCTACTATGTCGCCCTCGATCAGGGCTTCTACGAGGAAGAAGACCTCGACGTGACCATTCTGCCGGGCGGCCCGGACATCGCGCCGACGCAGGTCATCGCCGGTGGTGGCGCCGATGTGACCGTCGAATGGATGCCCGCCGCGCTGGCGGCCCGCGAAAAGGGCCTGCCGCTGGTCAATATCGCCCAGCCCTTCAAGAGCTCGGGCATGATGCTGACCTGCTGGAAGGATACCGGCATCGAGGCACCCAAGGATCTGGCCAACCGCACGCTCGGCGTCTGGTTCTTCGGCAACGAGTTCCCCTTCATGAGCTGGATGTCCTCGCTCGGGATTGCCACCGATGGCAAGGCAGAGATGGGGGTGGAAGTGCTCAAGCAGGGCTTCAATGTCGACCCGCTGATCCAGCGCCAGGCCGATTGCATCTCGACCATGACCTATAACGAGTATTGGCAGGTGATCGATGCCGGTGTGAACCCGGACGAGTTGATTACCTTCAAATACGAGGATCAGGGCGTCGCAACGCTGGAAGACGGGCTCTACGTGCTGGAGGAAAACCTCTCCGACCCGGCCTTCGAGGACAAGATGGTGCGCTTCGTGAAGGCCTCGATGAAGGGCTGGAAATGGGCCGAGGAGAACCCGGACGACGCGGCGATAATCGTGCTCGACAATGACGAGACCGGTGCCCAGACCGAGACCCACCAGAAGCGCATGATGGGTGAGATCGCCAAGCTCACCGCCGGTTCCAACGGTGCGCTGGACGAGGCGGACTATACCCGCACCGTCGAGACCCTGCTGGGCGGCGGCTCCGATCCGGTCATCACCAAGACCCCGGAAGGAGCCTGGACCAGCGCGATCACGGACAAGGCGCTGAACTGACGCCATCCATGACCTGGACAGGAGGCGCTGCCCTTGCGGGCGGTGCCTTTTTTATTGGGGCCCGATGTCAGTTCCGAGAAATGCGCGAAAGTGGCAGGCCCTGTCCAAGTCGCGCCAGAGAGGGACAGGCAGTGTTGGTCCGTCATGCCGGTCGGTTTTGGGCCGATCACGCCTCGGAGACCAAAGATCATTGCTACAAATGCTGGCCGAAGGCGTCGAGCCCTCACTTGCCTGGCCCGGTCGGAGAGCGCTCTGTAGGCGAAACAACACCGCTCTGAGTTCCTTTGGATTATCTGAACGGACCAAAAAGAAGTGGTGTTGCACCCCTAACCCAGAGGCCGGGACGCGCTCGACAGTCCGTGGCGTGCGTGGACGTCGTCTCAAATGGCAACCTGGCCATAACGCTGCGAGGCCATGTCATAGAAAGAGGGCCCGCTGGCGCGTCATGAGCAACCTGCGGGCCAGTGATCTATCCGAAAGGCGGACCGGGACAGTGCGTGGGTCTATTCCTGTGGCTCAGGATCGGTTGCCACGTCGGATGACGTCTGGGGCGAAACCGGGGGCTCCGCGGACGCTGCGGTCTCAGGCGGCGATTGTGATGCCTCCGAGGTCGATCGCGAGTCGGCGTCCGGCGCCGGGATGTCGGCAGGTTGCGTCTGATCAGTCGCAGCTTGCGCCTTCGCCTGCTCGATCTGCCTGTCTTTCTCCGCCAACTCGATCTTGAGCTCAGCATTTTCCGCCCGCAAGCGCTGGATCTCCGCCGTCACTTCGGTCGGAATCGACGCATAGGCGGATAGCGGTGGCGGCGGATCTGGCCTTTTCTCGGAAAGCTGTATCGTTCCGCCTGACCCGCCAACGGCGCTCTCCATTGAGCCGGAAGTTGCCGCAGTCGCGCCACTGCCCAGCGACCGGTAGAGATCTTGCGGGTTCGTGACCGTCGCCTCTGTCCGGCTTGGCGCGAGAACGGCGCGAATCGTGTTCCCTTGCGTCTGGATGGCAGCAGAGGCGTGTGACTGTCCTGTCTTGTTCGGTGCCGCTGCGGGAATCGTCGCTTCCGGAGCAGTCCCATTCTGGGACGTGGCGGACCGGGTTGCGACGCCGGACGCGTTCGCGCCCGCGCCGACCGGCGCGGGAGACGCAAACGGAAGTGGTCCGTTGCCTATGAGAATCATTTGGGTCCCCTCGTCTGGAGCCCCACCCGGGAAGAAGAATGCCCGCTGCTATCTGAACAAGCCGTTAAATGGCGACGGAAATGCCGCGTTTTCCAGGAAAAAGGACGTACGATTGTCCAGAAATCTCAAATTGGCGGGCGACGCCTGCCCAGATTGGCGCATGGCAGACAAAGAGACCGGTTGACCCGAGCACTCCTTCGCAGAATGCTGTCCGTGACGACCCGTCCGGAGCGCGATACCGGATTTACCTTGACAAGGTATGAACGGGGGGCCTTGACGCCCCCCTGCTTTCCCTTTAGTTGACAGCGTCTCAATCGAGAATCGTCGTCGAATTCTTGCCCTTGCGGCAATGATCGCTCGGCGGGAAGCCCGGCCCGGTGGCGCTCATGCTGTCGGGCCTCTGTTGTGAAAAAAGGTTCTGGTGCTACGGAACCGCAACCATGAAGGAAGATACCTCTTGGCACGTATCGCTGGGGTCAACATCCCGACCGCCAAGCGCGTCCCGATCGCGCTCACCTACATCACCGGCATTGGCAACACGTCTGCCGCAGCCATCTGCGAAGCCGTCGGCATCGATGCCACGCGCCGCGTGAATGAGCTGTCCGATGCCGAAGTCCTCGCCATCCGCGAGCATATCGACGCCAATTTCACCGTTGAAGGCGACCTGCGCCGTGAGACGCAGATGAACATCAAGCGTCTGATGGATCTCGGCTGCTACCGTGGCCTGCGCCATCGCCGTAACCTGCCCGTGCGCGGTCAGCGTACCCATACCAACGCTCGTACCCGCAAAGGCCCCGCGAAGGCCATTGCCGGCAAGAAGAAGTAAGGGGAGGCAGCAGATATGGCACGAGATCGCCGCGCAGCAACCAAGCGCAAGGTTTCCAAGAACATCGCCACTGGCGTTGCTCACGTGAACTCCTCGTTCAACAACACCAAGATCCTGATTTCCGACGTACAAGGCAACGCCATTTCCTGGTCGTCCGCCGGTACGATGGGCTTCAAAGGGTCCCGGAAGTCGACCCCCTACGCCGCTCAGATGGCCGCCGAAGATGCGGGCCGCAAGGCGCAGGAACATGGCGTGAAGACGCTTGAGGTCGAGGTTCAGGGCCCGGGCTCCGGCCGTGAGAGCGCCCTGCGTGCCCTCGCAGCGATCGGCTTCAACATCACGTCGATTCGCGACGTGTCGCCGATCGCGCATAACGGCTGCCGTCCGCCGAAGCGCCGTCGCGTCTAAGCTACGGGACCAAAGAATTCGGGCCGCGCCAGAATGGGTGCGGTCCGTTCTGGCATTTTGAACCTCGGGCGTTTGCCCGCTCGGACATGGCGGGGAAACAGGTATGGAGGCGACATACATGATCCATAAGAACTGGCAGGAACTGATCAAGCCGACGCAGTTGGACGTCAAGCCGGGCGCGGATGCGTCCCGCAAGGCGACACTCGTGGCTGAGCCGCTGGAGCGGGGCTTTGGCCTGACGCTCGGCAATGCGCTTCGTCGCGTGCTGCTCTCGTCGCTGCAGGGCGCCGCGATCACCTCGGTTCAGATCGACAACGTTCTGCATGAGTTCTCCTCCGTTGCCGGCGTCCGCGAGGATGTGACCGACATCGTGTTGAACCTCAAAGGCGTTGCGCTCGCGATGGATGTGGATGGCCCCAAGCGGCTGTCGATTTCCGCCAAGGGTCCGGGCGTTGTTACGGCTGCCGACATCTCCGAGACGGCTGGCATCGAAGTGCTCAACAAGGAGCACATCATCTGCCACCTCGACGAGGGCGCGGATGTCTACATGGAACTGACGGTCAATACCGGCAAGGGCTATGTCGCCGCCGACAAGAACCGTCCGGAGGACGCCCCGATCGGTCTGATCCCGATCGACGCGATCTATTCGCCGGTCAAGAAAGTGTCTTATGACGTGCAGCCGACCCGTGAGGGCCAGGTGCTCGACTATGACAAGCTGACTCTGAAGATCGAGACCGATGGCTCGGTGACCCCGGAAGACGCCGTGGCTTTCGCTGCGCGCATCCTTCAGGACCAACTCAGCATCTTCGTCAACTTCGAGGAGCCGGAAGCTGCCGGTCGCCAGGAAGAGGATGATGGCCTCGAGTTCAACCCGCTTCTGCTGAAGAAGGTGGACGAGTTGGAATTGTCTGTCCGCTCCGCCAACTGCCTGAAGAACGACAACATCGTTTATATCGGCGACCTGATCCAGAAGACCGAAGCCGAGATGCTCCGCACCCCGAACTTCGGCCGCAAGTCGCTCAACGAGATCAAGGAAGTGCTCTCGGGCATGGGCCTGCATCTCGGCATGGATGTCGAGGAATGGCCGCCGGAGAACATCGAGGATCTGGCCAAGAAATTCGAAGATCAGTTCTGATCTTCGACCGGGCGCGCCGCCGTGGCGCGTCCAACCAATGGGCATCCCGCCCCAAGGAGAGCCGGAGACACGCATCTCCGGCCAGACAAAGCAAAACCGCCCGTAGAGGGCAATTAGGAGAGATACAATGCGTCACGCCCGCGGATACCGCCGCCTGAATCGTACTCATGAGCACCGCAAGGCGCTTTTCGCCAACATGGCCGGCTCGCTGATCGAGCATGAGCAGATCAAGACTACCCTGCCCAAGGCCAAGGAACTCAAGCCGATCGTCGAGAAGCTGATCACGCTGGGCAAGCGCGGCGATCTGCACGCCCGCCGCCTGGCCGACTCGCGCCTCAAGCAAGACAAGCATGTTGCAAAGCTCTTCGAGATTCTCGGGCCGCGCTATGCCGAGCGCAACGGTGGCTGCGTTCGTATCCTGAAAGCCGGCTTCCGCTATGGCGACATGGCGCCGATGGCGATCATCGAGCTGGTTGACCGCGATGTCGACGCCAAGGGCGCCGAGGACCGCGCTCGCGAGGAAGCCGCTGAGGAATAAGTTCCTGCTCCAGCGGATCGTAAGAGGCTCTCGGGTTCCGGGAGCCTTTTTTTTGGACCACCGAACGGTGGGCGGTATACTCCGAGCGAAAACGTCAGACCCGTGTCAGGGAAGAAAACGGATAAACATTAACGCAACGTCATTCGCCAGAAAGTGATCTGCGTTAACCGTTGGTTTACTTTGATATTGACCTTACATGGGGCAAATGGGCAAAAAAAAGATATGATTGAGCGCGCTACGATCGAACGAGAATTGCGGCTTCTGGCTGAATTGGCACCGGCGGGGTATTTCGTCGGGCTTCATATCCGTTTCGCGTCTCCTTTGATGACTTTCCAGACCTACGACAGTGCCTGGATCGATCGTTACACGTCTCAAGCCTATGCAATGCGGGATCCGATGACGGCCTGGGGCTTTTCGACGGTCGGGGCTGCGCGGTGGAGCGACATCGATATCCCGGATCCGTTCGGCATCATGGTGGAAGCCGCGACCTATGGGTTGAAATACGGCGTGCAGGTCGCGTGTGGGCCGATTGCCTCGCGCACGATTGCTTCTGTCACACGGGCGGATCGTGAGTTCACCGATTCAGAACGGGACAGGGCCTGGAGCATCATCGAGCGCATGCATGACATGACCGAACCACCCGAGAGCCTCACCCAGGCGCAGGTCGAGGCGTTGCGGCTTGTTGCGGCGGGGGATCGACATGCGGCTGCGGCGGCCAAGCTCGGGATCTCGGAAAGCGCGCTCAAGGCGCGTCTGACCTCTGCCCGCCAGCGGCTCATGGCGCGGACGACGGCCGAAGCGATCCAGCGCGCGAAAGATGCGCGTCTTCTTTAATGCGTTGTCGCTGACACGTTTCCAGCTTTTCCCTGTCGCGCGCCGGGCCTAATCTGGCGCCGATGGCTGATCTCTTCGACTCCCCCACTGACTCGACGGACGGCGCGCCGCGCCCGCTGGCCGACCGTATGCGCCCGGCGCGGCTTTCAGAGGTGATCGGGCAGGATCATCTGTTGGGGCCAGATGCTCCGCTTGGCACGATGCTCGCGAGTGGCAGCCTGTCGTCGCTGATCCTGTGGGGGCCTCCCGGAGTCGGCAAGACGACCATCGCACGGCTGCTGGCGCGCGAGACAGACCTCCATTTCATTCAGATCAGCGCGATTTTTACCGGCGTTCCCGAACTGCGAAAGGTCTTCGAGGCGGCGCGCCTTCGGCGGCGGACGGGGCAGGGGACCCTGCTTTTCGTCGACGAGATCCATCGGTTCAACAAGGCACAGCAGGATGGCTTCCTGCCGCATATGGAGGACGGGACCATCGTGCTCGTCGGTGCGACGACGGAGAATCCCTCCTTTGAGCTGAACGCCGCCGTGCTGAGTCGTTCGCAGGTGCTGGTGCTCAATCGGCTGGACGAAGAGGCGCTGGAGCGAATGCTGCAGCGCGCCGAGGTGGAGGTCGGGGCGAAGCTGCCGCTGACGCCGGGGGCGCGGGAAGCCCTTGTCGGTATGGCCGATGGCGATGGGCGGGCCCTGTTGAACCTCGTCGAGCAGGTCTCGGTCTGGGCGGTCTCGGCGCCGCTGGACATCGATCACCTCACTGCGCGGCTTACGCGGCGGGCGGCGCAATATGACAAGTCCGGTGAGGCGCATTACAACCTGATCTCCGCGCTGCACAAGTCGGTGCGGGGCTCGGACCCGGATGCGGCGCTCTACTGGCTGGCACGTATGCTGAAGGGGGGCGAGGACCCGCGTTTTCTCGCACGGCGAGTCACACGGATGGCGGTCGAGGATATCGGGCTGGCGGACCCGCAGGCGCAGGGGATTTGCCTGCAGGCCTGGGAGACGTATGAGCGGATCGGCAGCCCCGAAGGTGAATTGGCATTGGCCCAGGCGGTCGTCTATCTGGCACTCGCGCCAAAATCGAATGCGACCTATGCGGCCTACAAGTCTGCCATGGCGGCCGCCACGCGGACTGGCTCGGAACCGCCGCCCAAGCATATCCTGAATGCGCCGACCAACCTCATGAAGGATCAGGGCTATGGTGACGGTTATCAATATGATCACGACGCAGAAGATGCATTCTCAGGACAGGATTATTTTCCGGAGAGCATGAAGCGGGGGATCTATTACCTTCCTGTCGAGCGCGGTTTCGAACGTGAATTAAAACGCCGCGTTGATTATTTCGTCAAGTTGAGGGCGAAACGCGGCGGCTCTGAGTGAGCGAAAAAACTCTGCACGCATAATATTCCTTTAAAATCTCACGTAGATTGTGCAAAAATCTGCAACGGTAAACGAGTCCACCTTCGTATATCGAAGGATTATCCCAAATCTGGCCACCAAGGAGACCAGCTATGCGCAAGTTCATTATCGCGGCCATTGCCCTTTCCCTACCCACCCTCGCCATTGCCGATGCCGCGACCGATGCTGTAAAGGCGCGCCAGGACCACATGAAGTCCTATGGCAAGCAGATGGGCACCTTCGCCGCGATGGCCAAGGGCGAAGTCGACTATGACGCCGCCGCCGCCCAGGCCGCCGCCGATGAGCTTGGCAAGTTGGTCATGGTCGATCAGTCCGCGTTCTGGCTGCCCGGCACCTCTACTGAAGATATGCCCGGCGTCTCCTATGCCAAACCCGCTTTCTGGTCCGAGATGGACAAGGCCGGCGCGATCGGCAAGGAGATGGTCGCAGCGGTAGCTGCGATGCAAGAGGTGGCTGGCAGCGGCAAGGGCGAGATGGCCCAGGCCCTTGGCGGTATCGGCAAGAACTGCCAAGCCTGCCACAAGGCCTATCAGGCCAAGAAAGACTAAACGATGCGCGACGGATCGCCGGAGAGCGACAAACTCTACCTCGTCCGCCTATGGGACCCGTTCGTTCGGGTCTTTCACTGGCTTCTGGCGATCTGCGTGATCGTGACCTGGCTGTGGGGCCAGTTCAATCCGACGGGATTTCTGACCCTGCATTTCTGGCTGGGATACACGGTGATCGGCCTTCTGGTCTTTCGCCTGGTCTGGGGGCTGGTCGGCCCCTGGCCCGCTCGTTTCGTGCATTTCATCTACGGGCCGGGCACCTATGCGCGTTATATTTCCGGCATGTCCAAGCGCAAACCAAGCAACTGGCCGGGGCATAATCCGGTTGGCGCACTCTCGGTCTACCTGTTGCTCGGTGTTTTGGCGCTTCAGGTTTTCTCAGGGCTCTTTGCCGATCCGGAAGATTACATCAATGCCGGCCCGCTGGCGGATGACTTCCCCGGAATGGTGAAGCTCGGCACCGAGATCCACCACACGCTGGCGCCGATCATTCTTCTGCTCGTGGTCCTGCATCTCGGCGCTGTTGCCTTCTACAAGATCTGGAAGCGGGAGAACCTGATCCCCTCGATGCTGCATGGCAGGAAGGTCGTGAAGGGCGAGGTCCCTGCAGGGCGGATCATCGAGGAGGTCTCCGAGGAGGCCTGAGCCGCGCTTGACAAGCGGCGCCGGGGGTATGACACCGGCGCCATGCATTGGATTACCCTATCTCACGTCGCTCTCGGAGGTGCCATCGGTGCCTCCTGTCGCTATCTCACCGGTATCGGGACGCTGCGGCTCTTCGGGCCGGGCTTCCCGCATGGCACGCTGACGGTCAATATCGTGGGCTCCTTCATCATGGGCTTCATCGTCGTCTATCTTGAGCGCAAGAATGGCACGCATCTGGCACCTTTCTTGATGACGGGCATACTTGGTGGTTTCACCACCTTCTCCGCCTTCTCGCTGGACACGATCTTCCTGATCGAGAAGGGGCAGATCGGAACGGCAGCGCTCTATGCCGGGGCGTCTTTCGCCTGTGCGCTTCTCGCGCTGGTGGTCGGGCTCTGGGCGGCACGGGCGATGGTGGTGATGCCATGAGCCGGGTGCAGCAGATCGAGATCACCGCAGACGAAGCCGGTCAGAGGTTCGACCGTTGGTTCCGCCGCCGCTTCCCGCATATCAGCCAGGGACGGATCGAGAAGATGTGCCGTAAGGGCGATATCCGTGTCGATGGCGGGCGCGTGAAGAGCGCAACGCGGGTCGAGGCCGGGCAGATTGTGCGCGTGCCGCCGCTGCCGGACGAGGCGGGGCCGGCGCCGGACCGGGAAACGGTTTCTGATGAGGATGCGAAGATGATCCGCAGCTGCGTGATCTATCGCGACGACCACATCATCGCCTTGAACAAGCCGCCGGGCTTGCCCTCGCAAGGCGGCTCCAAGCAGCTGCGCCATGTGGACGGGATGGCCGAGGCGCTTCGGTTCGGGCTCGATGACAAGCCGCGGCTGGTGCACCGGCTGGACAAGGACACATCCGGCATCCTGCTGCTGGCGCGCACGCGCGCGGCTGCCGGGGCGCTGACCGAGGCCTTCCGGGCGCGGGAAACGCGCAAGATCTACTGGGCCGCGGTGGCCGGGGTGCCGGTGCCGCAGATGGGCACGATCCGCTACGGACTGGTCAAGGCTGGCGGCCATGGTTCCGGCGGCGAGGGCGAGAAGATGCATTGCATCCACCCGCGTGAGGTTGCGACCACGCCGGGCGCCAAGCGGGCGACCACCGACTACGCCGTGCTCTCGGCGCTTGGCGGGCGGGTGAGTTGGGCAGCGTTGATCCCGATCACCGGGCGGACGCACCAGCTGCGCGCCCACATGGCCGAGCTGGGCCATCCCATTATTGGTGACGGAAAATACGGCGGGTCGGGCCAGGAAAACCTCGGCGACGGCTGGGGCGCGGGGCTGGGCGGCGAGCTGTCCCGAAAGCTCCATCTGCATGCGCGTTCGCTGAGCCTGACGCACCCCGTCACCGGCAATCGACTTAATCTTACCGCCGCGTTGCCCGAGCACATGGCGCGGACCTGGGAGATGTTGGACTGGCGGGCGTCGGACGTGCCCGAGGACCCGTTCGAGGAACTGGAATGACGCACTCCTCTTCGCTGCGCCTCGTCGTCTTCGATGTCGATGGCACGCTGATCGATTCGCAAGCCCATATCATGGCCGCCATGACCCACGCGTTTGATGCGCTTGACCTGCCCTGCCCACCGCGCGAGGCAGTGCTGTCGGTGGTCGGGCTGTCTCTGCCGGTGCTGATGCCACGCCTTGCGCCGGATCTCGAACCGGATGGCCACACGGCGCTGGTCGAGGCTTACAAGAACAGCTTCGCGGATATTCGGGTGAAAGGTGCGGGGACGGAGATGTCGCCACTCTTCCCCGGCGCGGAAGAGACCGTGGAGCGGCTGTTGACCCGCGACGACCTGGTGGTCGGGTTGGCGACAGGCAAGTCGCGGCGTGGGCTGGATCACTTGCTGAAGGCGCATGGGTTGACGGGACGATTCGTGACCGAACAGGTCGCGGACCACCACCCGTCGAAGCCTCACCCCTCAATGCTGCTGACAGCGCTTGCCGAAACTGGCTGTGAAGCGGCGGACGGGGTGATGGTCGGCGATACGAGCTTCGACATCGAGATGGGCCGGGCGGCCGGGTTCAGGACAATCGGCGTGACCTGGGGGTATCACCCACGCGGCGCGCTGGAAGCGGCCGGGGCGGATCAGGTGATCGAGGAATACGACGCGCTGGAGGCGGCGCTGGAGCGGGTCTGGGAGGTCTGAATGGCAGAGTGGAAGGCGAAACGCTTCTGGAAAGAAGCGAAGGCGGTGCGGGGGCCGGATGGCTGGGACGTGCAGCTCGACGGGCGCCCGGTCAAGACACCGGCCAAGGCCCCGCTGGTGCTGCCGAGCCAGGCGCTGGCCGAGGCGATTGCAGCAGAGTGGGACGCGCTGGAGGAGGCGGTCGACCCTTCCATCATGCCGCTGACCCGCTCGGCCAATGCTGCCATCGACAAGGTTGCGACGCAGTTCGATGAAGTGGCGGCGCTGATCGCCGCCTATGGCGAGACCGACCTGCTTTGCTATCGCGCCGAGGGGCCGGAGGCGCTCTGTGCGCAGCAGGCGGCGGCCTGGGACGACTTGCTGGACTGGGCGCGCGAGGACCTTGGCGCGCCGCTGGAGGTCTGCGTTGGCGTGGTGCCGCATGCGCAGCCAGAGGAGAGCGTCGCACGGTTGCGCCACGAGGTGGCCTCGCTCGACGCCTTCGCACTCACCGCGTTGCATGATCTGGTCGCCATGTCCGGTTCGCTTCTGATCGGACTGGCAGCTCTTCGGGGGCGGCTTCCGGAAGAGGATCTCTGGGCGCGTTCCCGAGTCGATGAAAACTTCCAGGAGAGCCAGTGGGGGGCGGATGAAGAAGCTTCCGTTACGGCAAGTTTCAAGCGCGGCGAGTTCCTCCATGCGGTGAGATTCTATCGGCTTTCGCAAGCCTTGCCTGCAAACTGACAGCAGGCCTGCTTGGTTGCCTGATTATTATGCTCTCAGAATCGCGTCTTTCGATTCCAAAGCGGGCAGCGGAACCTGTCCGGTAGAGCACTTGACGTTTTCTTGGGAATTTGCCCAAAGTTGTTGCGTTCGGAGGGGAACCCCTTCCGAGCCTGTTCTGTAATCGGGTCAGGGACCCAAAAAAAAATATATCCCGATCACTCACGGACCGGGACCATCAGGAAGAGGTACACATGAACAAGACCGTATTCGTTGGGGTAATGGCGCTTGCCGGCATGTCCGCATCCGTCGCGGCCGCCGGTCTGCTGGACGAAGTCAAGACGCGTGGCACGCTGAACTGCGGCGTTGCCACCGGCGTTCCCGGCTTTGCTGCCCCTGACGCGAATGGCGAATGGCAAGGCTTTGACGTCGCCGTCTGCCGCGCTGTCGCTGCTGCCGTTCTCGACGATCCGACCGCTGTCGAATTCGTTCCCACCACCGGCAAGACCCGCTTCACCGCGCTGGCCTCCGGCGAAATCGACATGCTGGCCCGGAACACCACCTGGACCTTCTCTCGTGACGTCGACCTCAAGTTCGATTTTGTCGGCGTAAATTACTATGACGGTCAGGGCTTCCTGGTTCGCAAGGATCTCGGCGTTTCCTCGGCCAAGGAACTCGATGGTGCCACAGTCTGCATTCAGACCGGCACCACCACCGAGCTCAACCTTGCGGACTTCTTCCGCATCAACAACATGGAATACGAGCCGGTTCCGATCGAGACCAACGCCGAAGGGCAGCAGCAATATCTGGCCGGCGCCTGTGATTCCTACACGACAGACGCCTCCGGCCTCGCCGCCACCCGCGCCACTTTCGAAGACGCCGCCAACCACGTGATCCTTCCGGAGATCATCTCCAAGGAGCCGCTGGGGCCGCTCGTTCGCCATGGCGACAACGAATGGGCCGATGTCGTCCGTTGGACGCTGAACGCTCTGATCGCCGCCGAAGAGCTCGGTGTGACTTCTGCGAATGTCACCGAACTGGCCGCTGCTGCCGGCAACAACCCGGAGATCAATCGTATGCTCGGCACCGAAGGTACGCTGGGCGAGATGCTCGGCCTGCCGGCTGACTGGGCCGTCAAGGCGATCTCGGTCAATGGCAACTACGGCGAGATCTTCGAGAAGAATATCGGTGAGACCACCCCGATTGGCCTCGCGCGCGGCCTGAACGCGCAGTGGACCTCGGGCGGCCTGCTCTACGCGCCGCCGTTCCGCTAAATTGATCGGGGAGGGCGCGGCTGTGGTCGCGCCCTTTCCCCATCCTCCCCCAACAAAGATAACATCCGGGCCGAGGAGAGCGGGCGTCAGATCCGCACAAGGGAAGCCCAGGAAGCCGCAGGGATAATCATGACCTCACTGACCGACCCGCCGAAGGAGTCGTTCAGGCTCGGCATGCTGATCTACGACACCCGCTATCGCTCCCTGACCATTCAGGTCGTCGCGCTAATCGGGTTCATGATCTTCGCCGCCTGGCTGATCAACAACACGCTGTACAACCTTGCCGAACAGGGCAAGACCATCGGTTTCGGATTTCTCAGCGACACCGCCGGATATGACATCAACCAGAGGCTGCTCGATTACAATTCGCAGTCGAGCCACTGGCGTGCGGCCATTGTCGGGCTGCTGAACACGCTTCTGGTGGCTTTTCTGGGCTGCATTACGGCGACGATCATCGGTGTTTTTGTCGGTATTCTCAGGCTTTCCAACAACTGGCTCATCGCTCGGCTGATGACGGTCTATGTCGAGATGTTCCGCAACGTGCCGGTGCTGCTCTGGATCGTCTTCACCATGGCGATCATGATCGAGACCCTGCCCGCACCGCGCGCCTTCAAGGGCGAAAACCCCACGGCCTCCATGGTGCTCTTCGACACGGTGGCCTTCACCAATCGCGGTGTCTATATTCCCGAGGCGTTGTTCAGCCGCGGGCTGGGCGACCTGCCGATCCTGCCGGATCGGGACAGCGCGGCCTGCCAACCGGGAGAGGATGGCTCTGTCGATGACGCCTGTGGCGTCTTCCAGATCAGCCTCGACCTTCTCCTGATCGCCTTTGTTTTCGGCGGTGGGCTTTACGCCTCCGCCCGTATCCGGAAACGAGCCGACAGGATCCAGAACGCGACGGGCGATCGACCCAAAACCTGGTATCTCCGTCTCGCCGTTATTGCCGTTCCCACGCTCGCCGTGCTTGTCGCACTTGGCTTTCATCTCGGGTATCCGGAGCTCAAGGGCTTCAACTTCAAGGGCGGCACGCATCTGCGGAACTCGCTCCTCGCGCTCTGGCTGGCGCTTTCGCTCTACACGGCGGCTTTCATCGCCGAGATCGTGCGGGCCGGTATTCTCGCCATTTCCAAGGGCCAGACGGAAGCGGCGGCTGCGCTCGGCCTGCGGTCGAACCGAATCATGAACCTCGTGATCCTGCCGCAGGCATTGCGGGTCATCATCCCGCCACTGATCTCCAACTACCTGAACCTGACCAAGAACTCTTCCCTGGCCATTGCCGTGGGCTACATGGATATCACCGGCACGCTTGGTGGCATCACCATGAACCAGACCGGCAAGGAGCTCGAATGCGTTCTCATGCTGATGCTGGTCTACCTTGCCATCTCGCTGAGCATTTCGGGCGTGATGAACTGGTATAACGAACGCGTCAAACTGGTGGAGCGGTAAGATGGCTGATATTCACTTCGTCCGCAAAGCCATGATCGAGGAACAGGAGCCGCCGGCGGCGACCACCGGGGTTGCTGGCTGGATTCGGGAGAATCTTTTCTCCTCGCCGCTCAACGCGGTCCTTTCCATCCTGTCGCTGGGCTTCGTCGTCTACGTCCTCTCGGCCTTGCTGCCCTGGGTCATGTCGCCGACATGGTCCGCTGCCTCGCTCAACGAATGTCGCGAACTCATCGGCGGCGGGCATGGCAAGGCCTGTTGGGGCGTGATCCGGGAACGCTGGCTGCAGCTCATGTTCGGTTTCTACCCCAAGGAGCTTTACTGGCGGGTCGTGCTCGACTTCGCGCTGCTGCTCGTCGCAGTGGCGCCCGTGCTCTTCAACACGCTGCCGCGCAAGATGCTGATCTTCTCGGCGATCTACCCGTTCCTGATGCCCTGGTTGCTCTGGGGCGGTTCGATCTGGAACCCGGTCGTCGCGGCCGCCGGTTTCGTGCTGGGATTCCTGGCGCATAAATACGCCAAGCCGGTGCTCGGCGGGCTGACTGCGGTCATCCTCGCTTTCCTGGTTCCGGTGTTGTGGTGGTTCTTGCTGGCAGGTCCTGTCGCCGACGGGCTGGCCTCGGTGCTTCCGCTGGCCCTCGAAACCGTTGAGAGTCGCAACTTCGGCGGCTTCATGCTGTCGATCACCATCGGCGTCGTCGCCATTGCCATCTCGCTGCCCATCGGCATCGTGCTGGCGCTCGGGCGGCAATCGGACCTCTTCATCGTCCGGTCGCTTTCGGTTGGCTTCATCGAGTTCATCCGCGGCGTGCCGCTGATCACGCTTCTCTTCGTCGCCTCGACGCTGCTGAACATCTTCATGCCACCGGGAACCGATTTCGACATCATCCTGCGCGTCATCATCATGGTCACGCTCTTTGCCTCCGCCTATATGGCCGAGGTGGTGCGGGGCGGCCTCGCGGCCCTTCCCAGGGGCCAGTACGAGGCGGCTGACGCGCTTGGGCTCGATTTCTGGATGGCACAGCGGCTGATCATCATGCCGCAAGCTCTCAAGATCTCGATCCCGGGGATCGTCTCGACCTTCATCGGTGTCTTCAAGGACACCACGCTGGTGTCGATCATTGGCCTTCTGGACCCGATCGGGCTCTCCAACTCCATCCGTGCCGACCAGGCCTGGAACGGCGTTGTTTGGGAGCTCTACGGTTTCATCGCGCTGATGTTCTTCATCTTCTGCTTCTCCATGTCCCGTTATTCCATGTACCTGGAGCGCAAGCTTCAGACGGGCCACCGTTAAGGAAACGCCAAATGTCAGAAACCGCAGTTGAACGCCAGATCGACCGCTCGCAGATGGAAGTCTCCGACAAGCTGGCAATCCAGATCACCCATATGAACAAGTGGTATGGGACCTTCCACGTGCTCCGGGACATCAACCTGAGCGTCTATGAGGGCGAACGGATCGTCATCGCCGGGCCTTCGGGCTCGGGCAAGTCGACGCTGATTCGGTGTATCAACCGTCTGGAGGAACACCAGGCGGGGGAGATCATCGTTGACGGGACGGAGCTGTCTTCAGATCTGAAGAATATCGACAAGATCCGCTCCGAGGTCGGCATGGTGTTCCAGCACTTCAACCTCTTTCCGCATCTGACGATCCTGGAGAATTGCACGCTGGCGCCGATCTGGGTGCGCAAGATCCCCCGCAAGGAGGCGGAGGAGACGGCGATGCATTTCCTGGAGAAGGTCAAGATTCCCGAGCAGGCCCACAAATATCCAGGCCAGCTCTCGGGTGGTCAGCAGCAGCGTGTGGCCATTGCCCGCTCGCTCTGCATGAAGCCGCGGATCATGCTCTTCGACGAACCGACCTCTGCGCTCGACCCCGAGATGATCAAGGAAGTGCTGGAGACCATGATCCAGCTTGCCGAGGAAGGTATGACCATGCTCTGCGTGACCCACGAGATGGGCTTTGCCAAGCAGGTAGCCAACCGGGTGATCTTCATGGATCAGGGTCAGATCGTTGAGCAGAACGAGCCCAACGCGTTCTTCAACAACCCGCAGCACGAGCGTACCAAGCTCTTCCTGAGCCAGATTCTCGGCCACTGACACTCAACTCGCAAGATGACAGGGCCTCGGCATCAGCCGGGGCCCTTTCCGTTATGTCCTGTCGTTGAAAGCTAGTCCACCAGCCGGAGCGTCGGTCGTTTCTCGCGTTTGAGAATCGCGTCCGCGTCGAGGTCGCGGATGGGGGTGTCGTCATCGGGGATCTCGCCGCGTCCGAGCAAGTCGAGATAGCGCCCACAACAGACCCTCAGGAAGGACGAGAAGGTGCCGACCGTATGGTCCGCCTCGATTGCCTCTGAATAGAGTTTGTGAAGAAGTTCCTCGGTATTCATACCATCGCGATGTGCAATGCGGTCGAGGATACCCCAGTAAAAACTCTCGATTCGCAGCGCTGCCTCGGCGCCATCGACACGAATCTCGCGGGTCTCATATTCCCACAATGTAGTATCGGCTTCTATGAACAGGCGACACATAGGCGACCCCCAAACTGGAAATAGTCACTTTCTGCCACATCGGGCAGGGGAGCGTCTATCGGTCAGGACGCCCCGATGCGGATGTCACAACTCCTAAATCGTTATAGTGACTTTGGAAGCTCTTGAGAACCATAACGAAAGGTCAGCTGTCTTTCCGGTTCGCTGACCCTGTTCGAACATGTCGAACAGTCGGCGCGGTTACTCCTTGTGGGAGATGAAATCCGGCATCCGTTTACCAAGTATCGTAGGGGTGCCAAGGTGTAGGCTCTGTGTCAAATGCACATGGCCGAGCTGACTGGGGGCGACGGCGATCTACCTGAAACAGGTTTTATATCAAATGCTTGAAGTGATTTGGTGGAGCCACGGGGAATCGAACCCCGGACCTCTTGCATGCCATGCAAGCGCTCTCCCATCTGAGCTATGGCCCCGGTAGCGCGGTGTCTATTCACCGGCTGGAGGGAGTTCAAGAGAAAAATGAACTCCCACCGGAAAGTTTTTACGAGTCGTCCTCGTCGGTTCCGACATCGGCAATTTCCTCGAGCGGGACGTTGTCTTCGTCGGCGTCGTCATCGAGCACGTCATCGCCGAGATCGGCGTCATTTTCGAGGACATCTTCCTCGTCATCGAGAACGACTTCCTTTTCAGGCTCGCTCTGTTTGTCCTTCTCGTCCTTGATCAGGACGCGATTCTTGTTGCCGGTGTCGAGCTGCACGACCTCGCCCGTGTAGGGGCTGACGATCGGGCTGCGGCCGAGATCGTAGAACCGCTTGCCGGTCGTCGGGCAGACGCGCTTGACTCCCCATTCTTCCTTGGGCATCGGATGATCCTTCATATAGGGCGAAGCATTGAAAAAAGGCCGATGCCACAGGTTGGCGGGTCTGTCAAACCCTAAGAGTGCAGGAATCGGGACAGCGAGCGATGAACGAATATGAGCTGCCGGGCGATCCGCCGATTTCGGTGGTGCTGCGGCCCTCCGCGCGGGCCCGACGATATTCGCTGCGCGTGTCCCGGCTGGATGGTCGGGTGACACTGACATTGCCCCGCTCCGCCTCTCGCGCCCGGGCCCTGGACTTCGTCCGGGAGAAGGCCGGATGGATCCGGGACAAGCTTGCGGAACGGCCCGAAGAGGTATCGGTCGCGGAAGGGGCGATGCTGCCGGTGGACGGGATCGAACTGGAGATCGCGCGGGGAAAGCGGAATGCGCTGCTCTTCGGGATGGGGCGGATCGAGGTCTCGACACGGAGCCATTCGGTGCCGGCCACTGTGACCGGGCTGGTACGGGAACATGCACGCAACCGTCTCGTGGCGGCTTGCGACGCCTTCTCGACAGAGCTGGGACGCCCCTACAGTCGGATCACCCTGCGCGACACCCGTTCCCGTTGGGGGTCCTGTTCGGCACAGGGGGCGCTGATGTTCTCCTGGCGGCTGATCCTGGCGCCACCAGACGTGCTCGACTACGTTGCTGCGCATGAGGTCGCGCATCTGGCGGAGATGAATCACAGCCCGCGATTCTGGGCTCAGGTCGAGCGGCTCTGGCCTGACTACAGGGCGCACCGCGCCTGGCTTCGAGAAAATGGCGAGACGCTGCATCGCTACAGATTCGAGACGACGCCTTGACCCTGTGCTGGCTGCGTGGCCATGATCAGGTATGTATCTGAACCAGCGCCCGTCCCCGAGTCCTGCGGCTCACACCCCGCCCACGGCCGCCGCGCATGACCGGCTCTACCGGACCATGCGGACCCGCATCATGCATGGAGAGGTTCTGCCCGGCCAGGCTCTGACCCTGCGCGGGATGGGCAAGGAGTTCGGGCTGTCAATGACTCCGGTGCGCGAGGCGTTGCGGCGACTCGTGGCCGAAGGGGCCCTGACCATGTCGAGCTCGGGGCGCGTGTCGACGCCGGAACTGACCAATGAGCGGATCGAGGAACTGGCTGCGCTGCGGGCGCTGCTGGAGCCGGAGCTGGCCTCACGCGCACTGCCGCGCGCCCACATGGCGTTGATCGAGCGGCTGCAGACGATCAACCATACCATCGGCAAGGTAAACTCCAGCGGCGACGCGCCGGCCTATATCCGAACAAATCTGGAATTTCACCGCACCCTCTATTTGCGGGCGCAGGCCCCGGCGATGCTGGCCATGGCCGAGACGGTCTGGTTGCAGCTCGGTCCGACAATGGGGATGCTCTATGACCGGCTGCGTCGTCAGGAAGCGCCCTACCACCACAAGCTGATCATTGCGGCGCTGAAGGCCGGCGACGAGCCGTCTCTCAAGCTCGCCGTGCGCAGCGATGTCACCCAGGGGCTCAGGCTTCTGGCGCAGTAGAGAGCGGGTCTCCGACAGCTTCACGCCAGTGGCGCCGACAGAGGGATACATAGGTCTCGTTGCCGCCGATCTGCACCTGGGCGCCCTCGCGCAAGGCTTGTCCGTCCGGTCCCATCCGAGCGACCATGGTGGCCTTCTTGCCGCAATGGCAGATGGTGCGGACCTCGCGCATCTCGTCGGCCAGGGCCAGCAGGGCAGCGGAGCCGGGAAAGAGCTTGCCCATGAAATCGACGCGCAGCCCGTAGCACATGACCGGGACCTTGAGGTCGTCAACCGCGCGCGCGAGTTGCCAGACCTGGGTCTCGCTCAGGAACTGCGCCTCGTCGAGGAAGATACAGGCGCAGGGATCGTCCTGCATCTTCTGTGCGATTTTCGCGAAGAGATCGTCCTCAGGCGAGAAGACATCCGCTTCCGCGCAGATGCCGATGCGTGAGCCGATCGTGCCGAAACCGGCACGGGTGTCGACGCCGGCGGTCAGCAGGTAGGTCTGCATGCCGCGCTCGCGGTAGTTATGTGATGCTTGCAGCAGAATCGTCGACTTGCCGGCATTCATGGTCGAGTAGTGGAAGTATAGTTTGGCCATAGGCTGCGGATAACGCGGGCCTCGCGTCTGGGCAAGCAGGCTATAGCGCGGGGCGGCGATCCGCCCCGCGCATTTCTGTCAGGTCAGGCGAAAGCGGCTTCCAGTGCGATCTCGACCATGTCGCCGAAGCTCTTCTCGCGCTGGTCGCTGGGCAGCGCCTCGCCGGTGACGAGGTGGTCGGAGATGGTCAGCACGGCGAGCGCGCGGCGGCCATAGCGGGCGGCGAGGGTATAGAGCTCGGCCGCTTCCATCTCGACGGCGAGCACACCGTGGCGGGTGAGTTGCTCCGTCAGGTCCGGGCGTTCGTCATAGAACACGTCCGAGGAATAGATGCCGCCGACATGGCACCCGACCTCGCGTGTTTCGGCGGCATTCACCGCCGCCGCGAGCAGCCCGTAATCGGCGCAGGGCGCGTAGCTCATTTCGCGGAAGAAGCCGCGCGACGGGGTCGAAATGGTCGAGGCCGTCATGGCGACGATGATATCGCGAACCTTCACGGCTTCCTGCATGCCGCCGGCGGAACCAATTCGGATCAGGGTCTGTGCGCCGTAATCACGAATTAGCTCATTTGCATATATCGACAGAGAGGGCATTCCCATTCCGGATCCCTGGATGGTGACGCGATTGCCCTTCCAGTTTCCGGTAAACCCCAGCATGCCGCGCACCTGATTGACGCAAACAGCATCTTCCAGAAACGTCTCCGCCGCCCATTTCGCGCGATAGGGATCGCCAGGCATCAGCACGGTATCGGCGATCTCGCCGGGATTTGCTCCGATATGAACTGTCATTTGTTCCTCCAATGAAAACGGACCGCGCGGGCGGTCCGTCAACTCTATCCAATTCTGAAACGGCTTTCGCCCCTCAGATGGCGAATTCCGCTATGTCGGTTCCGGAGGCCTCGGCATCCTTGATCCATTGCGGTTTGCGCCCGCGCCCGGTCCACGTCACCGACGGATTTTCCGGGTGGCGGAATTTCGGCGGATTCTTGGCTTTTCCTCGGGCCTTGGCCGGCGCAACGCCGGTCAGTTCCTTGAGGCTGAAGCCATGGGCCTGCGCGGCCTGCTCGACGGCATCCATAGCCGCCTGGCGTTCGCGTTCGGCAAGGGTCGATGCCGCCTTGTCGATTTTGGTGCGGAGTTCTTCAAGCTCGGACCGAGTGAGTGAGTCGAGATCGATTTCCATTCTTTACTCCCGATGGTTGCGCCTGTTTTTTGGTCACACTCCATCGGGGAATGCAATTGGGATATTGTTAATTCGGCATGGAATTGCCGGAAAAGACAGCCTCCGCACCTGTCCAAAAAATCATTGCGCGGCAATTTCCTCTGAATCCGCGAGGGCGACGATGTCCATCATGATCCGGTTCAGCTCGAAATCCTTGGGCGTATAGACCGTCCTGACACCCATTGCCCGAAGCTTTTCGGCGTCATCATCCGGTATGATCCCGCCAACGACCACGGGGATATTTCCCAGCCCGGCAATGCGCATCTTTTCCATCAGATCGGCAACGAGCGGAATATGACTGCCCGAAAGGATCGACAGGCCGACGACATGAGCTTCCTCGCGCTGCGCCGCCGCAACAATTTCATCCGGGGTCAGGCGGATGCCTTCATAATCGATATCCATCCCGCAATCGCGCGCCCGGAAAGCAATTTGCTCTGCGCCATTGGAATGGCCATCGAGGCCCGGTTTGCCCATGAGGAATTTCAGCCGGCGCCCCAGCTTGTCGGACACGGCGTCGACGGCCTCGCGAATCTCCTCCAGACCCTCGGTGCGGTTTGAAACGGAGCGGGAGACACCGGTCGGGCCGCGGAACTGGCCGAAGACCTCGCGCATGACACCGGCCCATTCGCCGGTGGTCGCGCCCGCTTTGGCCGCAGCGATGGATGGAGGCATGATGTTTGCGCCAGTCCGGGCCGCGTCGCGCAGCGCGTGGAGCGCCGTCGTGACGGCCACGCTGTCACGGTCGGCGCGCCAGGCATTGAGCCGGTCGATCTGGTCCTGCTCCATGGCCGGGTCGACGACCATGATGCCGCCTTCCTCGTCCATCAGTGGCGAAGGCTCGCCCTCGGTCCAGCGGTTGACGCCGACAACGGTTGTTTGGTTCGCCTCGATCTTGTTGAGACGATCCGCATTGGAATTCACCAGTTGCGCTTTCATGTAGTCGATCGCGCCAATCGCCCCGCCCATGCTCTCCAGCGTGGCCAGCTCATGGCGCGCGCCGTCCTTGAGCGCCTCGACCTTGGCCTCCACGGTCGGGTTGTTGTCGAACAGGTCCTCATATTCGAGAAGGTCGGTCTCGTAGGCCATGATCTGCTGCATCCGCAGGGACCATTGCTGGTCCCAGGGGCGCGGCAGGCCCAGTGCCTCGTTCCAGGCGGGAAGCTGGACGGCACGCGCGCGGGCCTTCTTGGAGAGCGTGACCGCAAGCATCTCGATCAGGATACGGTAGACATTGTTTTCCGGTTGCTGCTCCGTGAGTCCGAGTGAGTTGACCTGCACGCCATAGCGGAAGCGGCGGTATTTCGGGTCCTCGACGCCGTAGCGCTCGCGGCAGATTTCGTCCCAGAGATCGACGAAGGCGCGCATCTTGCACATTTCGGTGACAAACCGGATGCCGGCATTGACGAAGAAGGAGATGCGGCCAGCGAGCTTGGGGAAGTCCTCGGCCGGCACCTTGTCCTTCAGCCCGTCCAGCACGGCCTGGCCGGTGGCCAGCGCGAAGGCCAGTTCCTGCTCCGGTGTCGCGCCGGCTTCCTGCAGGTGGTAGGAGCAGACATTCATGGGGTTCCACTTGGGAACGGTCGAGTAGCAGTATTCGGCAACATCGGTGATCAGCTTCAACGACGGCTTGGGCGGACAGATATAGGTGCCGCGCGAGAGGTATTCCTTGATGATGTCGTTCTGGACCGTGCCCTGGAGGCTGGAGACATCGGCGCCCTGCTCCTCGGCGACCGCGATATAGAGCGACAGCAACCAGGGCGCGGTCGCGTTGATCGTCATCGAGGTGTTCATCTGTTCCAGAGGGATCTGGTCGAACAGCGCGCGCATATCGCCAAGGTGAGCGACGGGAACGCCAACCTTGCCAACTTCGCCGCGCGCCAGCACATGATCACTGTCATAGCCGGTTTGGGTCGGCAGGTCGAAGGCAACCGAGAGGCCGGTCTGCCCCTTGGCGAGATTGTTCCGGTAGAGGGCGTTCGACTTTTTCGCGGTCGAGTGGCCGGCATAGGTGCGGAACAGCCAGGGGCGGTCTTTCGTGGCGTCGCTCATCGGAGTCCTCCCGAGTCAGGATGGGCAATAAGATTTCGTTCTGAGTGAGTTATTCGAAAGAATGTGGCGCTGTCAATTCGCTGCGTTGCGGCGCAGCCGGGAAAGGTTGTTTTGCGAGCGCAGAAAAGGGTCGTTGGGTTGGTTCTGGCGCGACGCTGCGTTCCTTGGAGACATAAAGTTTCAAAATGTCGCAAACATGCATTGCAATGTTGCGTGGCGCGCCGTATCACAGCTCGAAACCCGCATTGATTCTGCGATGCGGCAAGTGCTGACAAGGAGGCTCAGATGGCTCTGGATGACATGACCCACGCTAGCTATGAGGCGCCTGAAAAGGACCTCTACGAGATTGGTGAAATGCCCCCGATGGGCTATGTGCCGAAGCAGATGTATGCTTGGGCGATCCGCCGCGAACGCCACGGCGAACCGGACAAGTCGTTCCAGGTCGAGGTTGTCGATACGCCGAAGCTGGACAGCCACGAAGTGCTGGTCCTCGTGATGGCCGCGGGCGTCAACTATAACGGCGTCTGGGCAGGGCTCGGTGTGCCGATCTCGCCTTTCGACGGCCACGGGGCACCCTACCATATCGCGGGCTCGGATGCGTCGGGCATCGTCTGGGCCATCGGCGACAGGGTGCGGAACTGGAAGGTGGGCGACGAGGTTGTGATCCACTGCAACCAGGATGACGGCGATGACGAGGAATGCAACGGTGGCGATCCAATGTATTCCCCGTCGCAACGGATCTGGGGCTACGAGACGCCGGACGGCTCCTTTGCCCAGTTCACCAATGTGCAGGCGCAGCAGCTCCTGCCGCGCCCGCAGCACCTGACCTGGGAGGAGAGCGCCTGCTACACGCTGACGCTGGCCACCGCTTACCGGATGCTCTTCGGTCATCACCCGCATGAGCTCAAGCCGGGCCAGAACGTGCTGGTCTGGGGCGCCTCAGGCGGGCTCGGTTCCTATGCGATCCAGCTGATCAACGCGGCTGGCGGCAATGCCATCGGCGTGATCTCGGACGAGGACAAGCGCGACTTCGTGATGAATCTTGGCGCCAAGGGTGTGCTGAACCGGAAAGACTTCAACTGCTGGGGTCAGCTTCCGACGGTCAACACGCCGGAATATGCCGCCTGGTTCAAGGAGGCGCGCAAGTTCGGCAAGGCGATCTGGGACATCACCGGCAAGGGCAACAATGTCGACATGGTGTTCGAGCATCCGGGCGAGTCGACCTTCCCGGTCTCCTCCTTCGTGTGCAAGAAGGGCGGCATGGTCGTGATCTGCGCGGGCACCACGGGTTTCAACTGCACCTTCGACGTTCGCTACATCTGGATGCATCAGAAGCGCCTTCAGGGCTCCCACTTCGCCCATCTCAAGCAGGCTGCTGCCGCCAACCAGTTGATGGTGGAACGCCGGCTCGACCCCTGCATGTCCGAAGTCTTCTCCTGGGACGAGATCCCGGCCGCCCACATGAAAATGATGCGCAACGAGCACAAGCCGGGCAACATGTCGGTGCTTGTCCAGGCTCCGACAACCGGTCTGCGCACGCTGGAAGACGCGCTGGAAGCCCGGGGCTAGGCATCGTTCTCCTGAAATGCACTGAGCCGTTGCCGGTTGATCCGGCGGCGGCTTTTTCCGTTCAGGGGCGTTCGTTGTCGGGCGCCAGACCCCGGGAAGGGCGAGGTGAAAGCGTCAACCGGAGGTCAAGCCAATCTACATGCGTATCGGGATCGGTGGAGCGCTGGCCATCTGGGCTGGGTCTGTCCTTGCGCGTGTCTGTTGTATTGTCAGGGATGACGGACCATGCAAGTAGGCCACGATGCCGTAAGGGTAGCGAATCGGTCGCAGATATTCAGAACTTGTCAGTGCTATTATGAAATCAGGTTGTTACCTGGGGAGACCTCGCTACTTTAGGGGAGGGCAAACCCGTGAGTTCTGCCGCTGAGTCTGTCGTGTTAAGGTTGTGTCAACGTTTTCCCGACGAAGCCAAGAAAGACTCTGTTATGACTCACGGGTGGATACTGGACGTCCTTGCCGACATCGGCGCTTACGCGCGTGAGCATGACTTACGCGCATTGGCCGAGCAGATGGACGATGCCAGGCAGGTTGCGAATATGGAGATTGCCACCCGGGCGTCGGCATCGGATGGGACCGAAAGGAGAGAGCCGTTCGCGGCAGATCATGGAGGAGAAGCTCGAGGCTTTATGTGAATCCGTCCAGAACGCGGAAGATGTGGGTGGCCTGCAGCACGCAACCGAAAAGCTGCGCGACTATTACACCATCTCCCATGTCGTATATCACTGGGTAAACTCCGTCGGTGAACGCTTCGGTGCCGGGACGTATAATCAGGATTGGGTCGATCGATATGTGGAGAAGGACTACCTTCGCATGGATCCGGTCATCCTTGGGTGCCTTCAGAGGTTCAACCCTGTCGACTGGAAAGAGCTCGATTGGTCCAGCCGTGCGGCGCGTGCATTTTATCGAGAGGCCGTTGATTACGGGGTTGGAAATCAGGGGTTGTCCATTCCAATTCGTGGCCCCTCCGGGCAATTTGCACTTTTTACGGTTTCCGACAATTCCGACGACTTTGCCTGGGCTACCTTTGTCGATCAGAACATGCGTGATCTCATGATAATCGCACATGAATTCAACAAAAAAGCGCTGGAATTCGAGCGCGGCGGGGATTCGGCTCCGGCCCCTGCGCTTTCTCCGCGTGAACTGGCTGCTATGGCCTATCTCGCCAAAGGCATGAGTCGCGCGCAGGCGGCGAAGGAGATGGAGATCTCCGAGCACACGCTGCGTGTCTACATAGAAGCGGCGCGCCATAAGCTCGGCGCACTCAATACGACGCATGCGGTCGCGCGTGCATTGTCCCGCGGTCTGATTGTTGTGTAATCAGTCCGGTCAGCGGTTTTTTGTTTCTGACCATGCGTTAATCTGTAAATTGGGTAGCTTTCTGTTAACCAAGTTTAGACAATCCTTCCCTCATCTGACGGAAAGGAGCCTCTCGTCATGCTGCGTTATGTATATGGAAATGAACTCGACCGCTTTGCCAAACTCCGGGACACTATGTTTGAGGATCGGGCGGAGCAGTTTTCGCGTCGTCTGGGCTGGGAAGTCTCGGTAAACGCGAAAGGAGAAGAGCGGGATCAATACGATGTGCTGAATCCGCTCTATGTGATCTGGGAGTTGGAGGATGGAAGTCATGGTGGGTCCATGCGCTTCCTGCCGACCACAGGTCGGACGATGATCAACGAACATTTTTCCCACCTTCTGGACGGGGTGACCATCGAATCACCCCTGATCTGGGAATGCACCCGCTTCTGCATCTCGCCGCGAGCCGATCGCCGAGCAGCTGCGGCGCTCGTCCTGGGCGGAGGTGAGTTGATGGACCACTTCAAGCTTTCGCATTTCTGCGGCGTGTTCGATCCGCGTATGGAACGGATCTACCGCCTCTACCATGTCGATCCGGACGTGATCGGATCGGTCGGCGAGGGAATGGATCGGATCGGTGTCGGCCTGTGGGAGATGAAACCGCAAGCTTGGGCGCCGACCCTGACACGCCTCGGCATCGACCGCGAAACCTCGATGAGCTGGTTCAACCGGTCTTTCAACCGCAACCTGGTTTCTCCGCTGGCAGCGACGGCCTGACACGAAGGACTGATTCGGCGTTCAGAGTGGCTGGCGCCCGGATTCTGCCCATTATAGGGTCCGGGCATGCCGCAGAACGCCCTCACATTCTCAGAAGATCAAGCGGACGCCTGGGATCGGGCCTCCGAATTACTGGCTTCGGCTGGGATCGACCTTCTGAACGAAGCGATAACGCCTCGAACCGACTCCGGAGCCGGGGTCCTCGCTGTGATCGGCAAGGCAGGCTCGGGCAAGACATTGCTTCTGGCACGTCTTGCGCAGGAGCTAGAGGAGGCCGGAGTCGATATCGTCTCCGGCGACTGGGAGGGGCGGCGGCGCAAGGATCGGCGCACGCTGGCCATTCTCGCACCGACCAACAAGGCGGCGAGCGTGCTGCGCTCGCGTGGCGTGCCGGCGACGACGATTCACCGGATTCTCTACACGCCGGTCTATGACCCGGAATATGAGCGTATCGCCGAATGGCTGGCGGGGCAGGGCGAGCGCCCTGAGATCGAGGGTCTGACCGATACAGCGCTCGACCGGGCTTACGCCTTCTATCAGACAAACAAGTCGATCCCCGGCGCACTTGCGGCGGCCGGACTGCGCGGGTCGGATTTCATCACGGGCTGGAAGCGGCGCGAGGAGCCGCTCGATATCGGCTTCGTTGATGAAAGCTCCATGCTCGACGCAAAGCAGTTCGACGATCTCCAGGAGATATTTCCCACGCTCCTGCTCTTTGGCGATCCGGCCCAGCTCGCGCCCGTCAACACGCCTGGCGGGATGGTCTTCGACACCCTGCCCGAGGCCCGTACCGCTGTGCTGCACCGGGTTCACAGACAGGCAGGCGACAACCCGATTCTCGACCTCGCCCATGCGCTCGCCGATCCGGAACTCGGTTTCGAGCAGTTCGAGTCGATGATCGAGGATGCCGCAAAGCAGGATGAACGCGTCCGGATCGGGCAACGGGTCGAGTCGGAGCTGATGGCGCGCTCGCCTGTGCTTGTCTGGCGCAACGTGACGCGGATCCGGCTGATCCACGCTTTCCGCACCGCTTTTGACGCGCCGGCGGACAGCCTGTTGCCGGGCGAGCCGCTGATATGCGACGGGATCGAACTGCCGATGAAACATCGCAAAAAGCGGCTCGACCTGGAGGCTCGCGGACTGATCAAAGGCGCGCAGGTGGTCTATCTCGGACCCGGCCGCAAACCCGGATTCTCGCAACTGCACGTGATCGGGGCGGAAGATCCGCGTCTCTCGGCCGCTTCGATCATCAAGATCGAGATCCCCGACGAGGAAGAACCTTTCATCCCCTTCGCCGCGCGAATGGGCGCGACCTTCCTGCATGGTTCGGCGGTGACGATCCACAAGGCGCAGGGGTCGCAATGGCCGGTGGTGCAGGTCTTCGCGCCCGATCTCTATGCGGCCGCGCGAGCAGGGCGGGTCGAGGCCGGGCAGCCGCTGTGGAAAAGACTCGCCTATGTCGCCATCACGCGCGCCGAGGAGCAACTCATCTGGGTTACGCGCTATCGGTTGGGCAAACCGAAAGCGGCGCTGGACACGAGCGACCTGCTGGCCCCGGCCCCGCTTCTCAAGTTGGAGGAGAGCGAGGCGTGACGGCTAGAGCCCGTCGCGCAGCCGCTCCAGTTCGAAGCTGGTCAGGCGCGGGATCGGCATCGGACCGAAGCCGTCCGGACCGTCGATATGCGGGAAAAGGTCGAGGAACTGAGCCAGTGTTTCGCACTCCAGCATCGATCCCAGACGCAAACCCGGATGGAAACTCTCAGCCTCGATACCGTTCGCGAAGACGGTCTGCTGGCCCGCGAAGCCGAGTTGATAGAGGGACATCGAGGCGACGGGTTTCAGCTCGATCACACTGACGCCGTCGATGAAACCATCGGCTGGCGCAAAGGCTTCGGTTGCGCCGAGCATCTCGCGGCAACGGGGCGAACGCATGAGGATCCGGGCGCGGGGGCCGAGGAGCAGGTCCGGCATGGGGCGTCCGAGGCCAAAGGAGTCAGCCGCGATTCGTGTCAGTCTGGGCTGTTCCGTGGCGAGTGATTCCCTTGGCAGGGAAAGCTCCATATTTCCCAGCCAGAGCAGCCTGTCAGGGCCGTTGGCGGTCTGCACACTGTCGCCGGGCAAAAGATCCTCGATGGCGGTCGGGCCAGTGGGCGTCGCGATCAGTGTCCCGCGTGCAAAGGCTGCAAATGCGTCCTCGAAGAGTGGCATGGCGGGAGCACGGCGGGAAAAACCGTGGATTTCTTCAGAAGGGGTCAGAAAGGCAACCTCATAGTGGCGCGAGAGAGGCGGTACGCACCGAGGTTGCCTATCCGATCGAGACGTCCTTTCGGACCGGTTGGCCGTCAGGCCGAAATCTGTCGCCGTGGCAACGCGGGCGTTCGCAAGTGGGGTAGGCATGCAATCGATCCTCTCGGATGGTCGCGTCTGCCATGGCCCCCACCAGGTCGCGTCGACGACGTGTCTTGTCTCTCAATAGGCTTAAATCCGCCGATACTGTCAATATTTTGCATCGTTTCTTCAGTCCGGAGGAGGCAATCCCTTACTTCTGGTCGAACTGTTTCTCAAAGCCAAACACGGTCGCCACATTTTGTCTGTTTGGGGCGAATCAAGGCGCCTACCGGCTGAGCAACCGGATGGCGTGCAGCAAAGCGTGCGGATCCCAGCGGATTGCTCCGCCCCCGGTGTCCGGCGTTCAGCATGAAGTCAGGCGCGAAGTGCTTCGGGGGCGTCGCGCTGTTCCCGGCGCAGGATCATCTCATCCCGTCGGGCGCCGCGTTCCCAAGGCATCTGGAAATCGCATTCTTCCGCTGCGATCAGGACCGATTTCAACCAGCGCTTCTCTGTTTTCATCGCTCTGTTCCTTCGCAATTGTCGGTCTAGGACACTGTTTCTCCGTTAAGGACAATCTGCCGGCGATTTTGGGCGGATTCAGGGCGGAACGTGGACAATCTCGAAACAGTTACAGGCGAATTGCGGCGATTAGCCGACCGTAATCAGCTTCCTTGCGATGCGTCGTGCGTCGGTAGGAGAAGAACCGTTCCGGGTCGGAATAGGTGCAATGGCGGGTCCAGGTCGCCTGGCCGATCCCCGCTCGTCGCATCCGATGCAGACCGAAGGCGGGAAGATCGAATTGCAGCTTCTCGCCGTCATCCCGGGTAAAGAAGCGTTGGTTTCCCGGCTCCTGCGCGATGAACTCCTCGTAAAACTCCCGGCCAACCTCATAGGCGCTCTGGCTGATGCAGGGGCCGATCACGGCAACCGTGTCCGAACGGTGGGCGCCAAGTTTCTCCATCCGATCCAGGGTGGCCTCCAGAACGCCCGACAGCGCCCCCCGCCAGCCAGCATGGGCAGCGCCGATCACGCCGGCCGAGTGGTCGGCAAAGAGCACTGGCTGACAATCGGCTGTCAGCACGGAGAGCGCGAGGCCGGGGCGGTCGGTGACGATGGAATCGACCCTCGGTGCCTCGGTGGGCGTGGCTTCGACCACCTCGACCTCGGCGGAATGGACCTGGTTCATGGAGATCAACTCGGCCGAGGTGACGCCGAGCGATGTCGCCACGCGGTCGCGGTTGATCGCCACGATCTCGGACTGGTCCGACGATCCGGGGCCGCAATTGAGCCCTTCGAACACGCCCGAAGAGGCACCACCGCGTCGGGTGAAGAAGCCGTGGCGCAGGGGAGAGAGGATTTCCGAGGTCAGAATTTCCAGCGTCATGTCTCAAATCCGGGTGGCGGCGCGGTGCCGTCAGGGTGAATGGCGATTGCCTTGAAGAGCGAACCCATTTCCTGCGGGTGGGTCAAGCGTCGATGCGCGGCAATGTGGTTTTCCAATGCGGCGGAATCGGGCATGGCGCGGGCGAGCGCCTGCGCCCGCTGGGTGATCCCGAGACGTTCGAGCAGCACGCCCTGCGCTATCAGGCTGCTTGTTGCCGCACCGGCCGAGGCAGCTGCGCGCGCGATGGCTTCGAAATCGACATGGGCGGTCAGGTCGGCCCTGCCGGGGCTCTTGAACGGGTCAACGGGAGCGTGCTCTTGCAGCGCCTGCAACGTGTCGCCGCGCGAGCGCCAGTTGCCATAGTCGATGAACACAGCCATGCCGCCATTGCGGGCGATCCGCTCGGCAAGCTCCGTGACCAGCGCGGGCAGGGCCGGACAGAGCTCGACGATCTCGCCCGGATGTGTGTCGGCGAGGCGGTAATCCAGATCGGGAACCGGGACGGGGGCGGCGAAGCTGGAGCGAAAAGCGCCTTCTTCTGAAAAGATGACATGTTCGCGCCACCCATCGGCGGCACGCTGGAATTGTCGGATCGGAAGCGCGTCGAGAAATTCGTTGGCGATGAAGTAGAGGGGCGCGTCGGGCAGATCGCCGATACGGTTCATCCACTGGGCCGGGTACGGCGAGACCGCGTCGCGCTGGAGGTCGCGCAGGCGGGCACTGGCCTCGATGAGGCGG
The DNA here is from genome assembly GCF_033101155.1 of Tropicimonas sp. TH_r6. Lineage (NCBI taxonomy): Bacteria > Pseudomonadati > Pseudomonadota > Alphaproteobacteria > Rhodobacterales > Roseobacteraceae > Tropicimonas > Tropicimonas sp. TH_r6. The sequence continues at coordinate 119,827 of NZ_JAWMPX010000004.1, read as the reverse complement.
ATGTCGAATGCGTCCGGCAGGCCCGGGATCGGGCGCATGGCCCGCAGCATGTCGGCCATGAGCGTACCACGGCCCGGCCCGGCCTCGGCCAGCACGGCGCCGTGCGGAGCGCCTTGGTCCAGCCATCCCTGTGCGAGCGCAAGACCGAGCAATTCGCCGAACATCTGGCTGATCTCCGGCGCGGTGACGAAATCGCCGGCCGCCCCGAAAACGGGCGCGGTTGTGTAATATCCATGCTCCGGGTGAAGCAGGCATTCGGCCATGTAGTCGGCCAGCGTGAGCGGGCCGGTCAGGGCGATCCGTTTGTGCAGAATGTCGGCCAGCGGGGTCATTTCGGTGCCGGGGTCTTGCGGCGCGCGACTGCGATCAGAGCGAGGCCAAACACGATCATCGGCAGGGACAGCAGCTGTCCCATGGTAACGCCGATAGCGCCAGAGCCGATGACAAAGCCGATCGGGTTGTCCGGCGTGATGAACTGTGCATCCGCCTCTCGAAAATACTCGATGATGAAGCGGGCGATGCCGTAGCCAGCGAAAAAGGTGCCGGCGATGAGGCCCGGTCGCTTGAATGCGCCGCGTCGGAAGGCCAGCCAGAGCAGGACCAGTCCGAGGATCAACCCTTCGAGGGCAGCCTCGTAGAGTTGGCTCGGATGACGCGCGAGTTCGTTTCCGTAATAGAACCACTCCCCGGGGACGCTGCAGCCCTGCCAGGCTGGATCGACGCAGCGGGTAGGGAATTTCATGGCCCAGGGGACATCCGATGGCCGTCCCCAAAGCTCGCTATTGATGAAATTGGCCAGCCGACCAAAGAAGAGCCCGATCGGTGCGGCAATGGCGAGCGCATCGGCGGCGCTCAGGCGCGGGATTGCGTGGCGGCCGGTGAAGATCCATGCCGCGATCACGACGCCAATCAACCCGCCGTGAAACGCCATGCCGCCTTCCCAGACGGCAAGGATCTGGGCCGGGTTGGAGAGGTAATGGTCGGCCTTGTAGAAGAATACGAAGCCGAGGCGGCCTCCAATGACCACCCCGAGGATGACCCAGGTCAGCAGGTCCTCGACCTGTCGCGGCTCCATCGGCGGGGTGTTCTGGGGCCAGAGCGTCGGGCGTTTGAGCAGCGTCACGATCAGGCGCCAGCCGATGAGCAGCCCGGCAATATAGGCGAGCGCGTACCAGCGCAGAGCGAACTCCATACCGAAGAGGGAGACGGAAAACAGCTCGGGGCTGAACTCGGGGAAAGGGATAACGGCCTGCATGGTTTACGCTCTTGATCGCCTCGATGTGGCAAAGTCAACCTTGAGGCTGCCCGCCCGCAAGGCCATATAGGGGGCGGATGTAACGAATGGGTGCCCCATGCAAAGCCGAAACAGATTGTTCGACGACATGTCCCAGCTGATGACCAATGCGATGGGCGTGGCCCAGGGCGCAAAGGATGAGGCCGAGACCGCTTTCAAATCCATGATCGACCGCTGGATGGCCGATCGTGATTTCGTGACGCGCGAGGAGTTCGATGCGGCTCGCGCAATGGCGCAGAAAGCACGCGAGGAAAACGAAGCTCTCAAGGCGCGGATCGAAGCGCTTGAGGCTTCTATTAATAAGGATTAACAAGGGGTTAATGGGGCGTTCGTGCCCCCTCCTTCCCCTGAGTCATAATGGCGCGGTCCGCGTTGGGCCGCTCATCAACGCGCGTCGGCAAAGGCGCGCGTTTTTTATTGAATTGAGTCGGTTTTTCAGCTCGTCCAGGGCCGAGACGGGGCTACTAGACCTCTGTTGTCACCCTACATCTTGCGGCCAGCCAGAGTCCTGTCACAAAAATTCTGCTTTACAGCATGAGGGTTTGCTCGCACGATGAATCTCAAGGACGGCGGCAGTATCGACCGTCCCAGAGCAGGCACGAAGCCCCGGTAGCGCAAGAATAATCGGGGCGAGCAAACAGCGAGGCCCGGGCATGTCACTCTCCGAAGAGTTCCTGACGGAAGACCTACATCCGATCGATATCGTCGAGACCCTCGCCGAGAACAACGCCTGGGATTTTGACCGGATCGCCGAGGACCAGATCGCCATGGCGGTTGAAGGTCAGTGGCGCACCTATTCGGTCACGCTGGCATGGTCCGCCTATGACGAAACGTTGCGGCTCATCTGCACTTTCGAGATGGAGCCGCCGGAGGATCGCCTCGGGCGCCTCTATGAAGCGCTGAACCGGGTCAACGATTCATGCTGGGCGGGCGCCTTCACCTATTGGCGCGAGCAGCAGCTCATGACCTATCGCTACGGGTTGGTGCTCGGCGGCGGGCAGACGCCGCATCCCGAACAGATCGACCGGCTGATCGGCTCGGCGGTCATGGCCTCAGAGCGCTATTATCCTGCCTTCCAGCTTGTCGTCTGGGGCGATCAGGACCCCGAGGACGCACTGCAGGTCGCGATTGCGGAAGCCTTCGGGCGGGCTTGAGACGGCGCAGGGGCGCTGCTTCGGCGCCCCTTGGCGGGCTCGGCAGAGACATTTCTGACTGGAAGACGTTGCGGCCCCATTCGGGGCCGCTTAGCTTGCGGGCGGAACGGATCCGGAGGATTTTCATGGAGATGACAGACGTGAAGGCGCAGGGGCTGGTGCTTCTGGGCTGTGGCAAGATGGGGTCGGCGATGCTTCAGGGCTGGCTGGCGGACGGGTTCCCGCCCGAGGCCGTGACTGTTGTGGATCCCAACCCGTCGGACTGGCTCGCGGCGCAGGGCGTGCGGTTGAACGCAACGCTTCCGGAGCGGCCGGCCATCGTGCTCGTCGCGGTCAAGCCGCAGATGATGGCGGAGGCGTTGCCCTCGTTGGCGGCGCTGGGCGGTGGCGAGACGCTGTTTCTGAGCGTTGCGGCCGGGACGCCGATTGCCTTCTACGAATCCGTCCTCGGAGCGGCGACCCCGGTGATCCGGGCGATGCCGAATACGCCGGCGGCTGTTGGGCGCGGGATCACGGCGATTGTCGGCAATGCGCGCACGAGTGCCGCGGAGATGGACCTCGCCAAGCACTTCCTCTCGGCGGTCGGGCAGGTGATCCGGCTGGAGGGGGAGGCGCAGATGGATGCGGTGACCGGTCTCTCCGGTTCCGGACCAGCCTATCTCTTCCATATGGTTGAAGCGATGGCGCGCGCAGGCATGGCGCAGGGGTTGCCGGAGGATCTGGCGATGCAACTGGCGCGGGCAACTGTCGCCGGGGCAGGCGAGTTGCTGCATCAATCCGAGGAAAGCGCCGCGCAGCTGCGGATCAACGTGACGTCGCCGAACGGGACGACCGCCGCCGGGCTGGAGGTGCTGATGGATGAAGTCACAGGCTTGCCCCGGCTCATGGAGAAGGTAGTCGCGGCAGCGGCGGATCGCAGCCGGGAGCTTGCGAAATGAGCGAGATCGGGTTTGATGATTTCCTGAAGGTGGATATCCGCGTCGGGCGGGTGGTGCGCGCCGAGCCTTACCCGGAGGCGCGCAAGCCGGCGATCAAGCTCTGGATCGATTTCGGTCCGGAGATTGGCGAAAAGAAAAGCTCGGCCCAGATCACCCGCCATTATGACGTTGAGACCCTGCCGGGCAAGCTGGTCATGGCCGTGGTCAATTTCCCGCCGCGCCAGATTGGCCGGTTCATGTCCGAGGTTCTGGTTCTGGGCGTACCCGACGAGGAGGGCGAGGTCGTCCTGCTTGCGCCGGACCGGGATGTCCCGGTCGGCGGCAGGATGCATTGAGCTCGGCTCAGGTGCCGTGGCTCCGGTCATAACCGTTCACGGCGGGGCCGGGCCAGGCTGCGGCGCCGGTGGGTGGGGCGAAGATCTCGACAAGCAACGGGTAGCAGGCGGCGGTGTCGGAGGAATGCTCCGAGGAGCAGTCGCCCCCCGGGCAGGCCGAGAGCGCGCCGAGCAAGTCGATTTCAGCTAGAAAATCAAGGTAATCGCCGGGCCGGACCGGGCTGGCCTTCATGAAGTACTGGCCCGTGTCGCGGGTGAAACCGGTGCACATGAAGACGTTCAGCACGTCATGCACATGCGTCTCGGCCTCCGCGAGCGGCAGGCCGGTTTCCGCTGCGAGCGCCCGGGTCAGATTGGAATGGCAGCAATGGTGGTAGAGCCCGCCGGTCAGCAGGGTGTTCGTGTAGGGGTCGCAGCGGGTGCCGATCACGTCGTGCACCGAGCCGCCATGCGGGTCGATCCCGTACCAGTCGAGGCTGTCTTCCAGGATGGTCGCCATCGGGCGCAGAAAGGGGAAAGACGACCAGAGCCGTTCGCCCGTTGTCACATGGGTGCCGTGCAGGGCGCGGGTCTTGCCGGAATAGAAGCGCTCGGAAAGGTCGTGCGCGTTCCAGAGATTGAGATCGCCTACCTGCGGCCCCTCGATCGAGGAGATGCGGAAAGCGCCGCCCGCGGGGACGCGGAAACAGGCCGCGTCGCGCGGCGGCACGCGGACTTGCTCTACCTTCTCCAGCGTGGTGCGGTGTTGGGCGAGGGCGGCAGGATCCGGTCGGGGCAGGGCCTCGACTGGATAGCAGATGACCGGCGGGATCGCCTTTCGGGCCGCTGCGTCTTCGGGGCAGGACATCGCACTTCCTTCATCAGGCGTTTCGGTGCGACAGTGCCGGGGTGTGGCTCGGCGGGCAAGCCCCGTGCCGCGATCACGCGTACTGGCCAGCGATCCGCCCGCTGAAGAGGCAGCCGCCGAGGAAAGTGCCTTCGAGCGCGTTATATCCGTGATAGCCGCCACCGCCGAAACCGGCGACCTCGCCGGCCGCAAAGAGGCCGGGGAAGACGGAGCCATCGGGGCGCAGGACACGTGATTGCAGGTCCGTATGTAGTCCGCCGAGGCTCTTCCGCGTCAAAATGTTGAGACGGACGGCGATCAACGGTCCCTTGTTCTCGTCGAGGATGCGATGGGGTGGCGCGGTGCGGATCAGCTTGTCGCCGCGATAGGCGCGGGCGCCGCGAATGGCGGTGACTTGCGCGTCCTTGGCGAATGGGTTGCCGATCTGCGCATCGCGCGCTTCGATCTGTTCCAGAAGGTGCAGAAAGTCGAGCGGCGTTTCCGGCGTTAGTGCGTTCATGCCCAGCACGAGCTCCCGCAGGGTTTCGGCGATCACGAAATCCTCGCCATGCTCCTTGAAGGCCTCGACCGGCGCCGGGGCGCCCTTGCCCAGAAGCCGCGCCTTCAGCACCTCTTGCCAGCGCCCGGAGGTCAGGTCCGGGTTCTGTTCCGAGCCGGAGAGGGCGAACTCCTTCTCGATGATCGCCTGGGTCAGGATGAACCAGGAATGGGAATGTCCGGTGGAAAGGATGCGTTTGAGGGTGGCCAGCGTGTCGAACCCTGGCAGGCAAGGGGCGTCCATGCGATTTCCGAGCGCGTCGAACCACATCGAAGATGGGCCGGGCAGGATACGGATGCCGTGATTGGGCCAGATCGGGTTCCAGTTCTTCAGCCCTTCGGTGTAATGCCACATCCGGTCCGTGTTGATCGCGGCTGCGCCAATGCCGATGGCCGTCTGCTGCATCTGGCCGTCGACATAATCGGGCACGCCGGCGACCATCTGCGTTGGCGCGGGGCCGAGCCGTTCTTCTGGCCAGTGTTCACGGACGAGGTCGTGATTGCCGCCGATCCCGCCTGAGGCGAGGATGACCGACTCGGCGCGGCAGGTGAAATCGCCAACCACGTCCCGACTCGTGCTCTCCCCGATCGGCGCCGGATCTTCCGCAAGGATGTCGCCGGAGACGCCGCAGACCGTGCCATTCTCCACGATCAACTGCGTGACCCGCCGACGGGGCACATGGCGCAACCCGCCGGTGAGCACTGCGTCCAGAACGCGCGCCTTGAACGGGGCGACAACGCCGGGGCCGGTGCCCCATGTGATGTGAAAACGCGGGACCGAGTTGCCGTGCCCGTCGGCCAGAGCGCCGCCGCGCTCGGCCCAGCCCACCACGGGAAACCAGCGCAGGCCGAGCCCGTGCAGCCAGGACCGCATCTCGCCGGACGCGAAATCGACAAAGGCCTGGGCGAAACGGCGGGGATTGTCGTCCTCGGGACGGTCGAACTGCGCGCTGCCCATCCAGTCCGACAGCGCAAGGTTGCGTCCGTCGCGGATACCCATGCGGCGTTGCTCCGGCGTGTCGACCATAAAGAGCCCGCCCAGTGACCAGTGAGCCTGCCCGCCCAGAGATTGTGGCCCTTCCTGGTCAAGCAGGAGAACCTTGCGCCCGCGTTCCAGCGCCTCGCAGGCCGCCACCAGCCCGGCAAGGCCCGCGCCGACCACGATCACATCGGCTTTGCCAACTTCTGTCATACCGGTCCTCCGCGCGGGGGAAACTATGCGCTGCCAACCCAATCTCCGAGGCGAACGTCGCGTCATTTCGCTTTTATGCGGAACAGGCGCAGCACGTGAGTCGTCAGGACGGCGTCAATCTTTAACGCCGTCCTGATTACCATAGGATAAAGAAACGGACAGGACCTGCAGTCCGGACCGGCACCATCCGCGAGGATCAGTGCTCGATATGCTCTTCCTTGACGAACATGTTTTCCCAGGCGCGGTCGATCAGTTCAGGGGTCATCTGGTAGGGGATGCCCTCATATTCGCAAATCGAGATCATCTGGTCGATCAGGAAGATCGGCTGATAGTTCGCATAGATATTGTCGATGGTCGGGTACTTGTTGCGCAGCAGGTGGATCAGCGTGTCCTGATCCAGCGGCATCTTGCGCTTCTTGGCGACCATGGCGAAGATCTTCAGGAAATCTTCCTGGACGGGCCCGTCGATCTTGATCTTGAAGAAGATCCGGCGGAGCGCGGCCTTGTCGAAGATCTCGTTGGGGTGGAAGTTGGTCGAGAAGATCACCAGCGTGTCAAAGGGCACTTCGAATTTCTCGCCCGATTGCAGGGCGAGGATGTCCTTGCCCTCTTCCAACGGTAGAATCCAGCGGTTGATCAGCGCCTGCGGCGGGTCCGCCTGACGGCCAAGGTCGTCGACGATAAAGATGCCGCCGGTGGATTTGAGCTGCATCGAGGCCTGGTACGTCCGGGCCGTCGGGTTGTAGACGAGGTCCAGCATGGAGAGCGAAAGCTCACCGCCGGTGATGACGGTGGGGCGCTCACAGCGCACGTAACGGGTGTCGAAGCGGTTTCCCGTGCGGCGCAGCGAGTTGGGATCGTCCATCTGTTCCTCGGCGGCCGAATGGACGATCGGGTCATAGACGGTGATCACCTGGCCGGCATATTCGACGGCGCGGGGGATGTAGATCTTGTCGCCCATCGCATCGCGGATGCCGTTGGAGATCGAGGACTTGCCGTTGCCCGGGGGGCCATACATCAGGATCGAACGACCGGCGGAGACCGCGGGGCCGAGCTGGCCAAGAAGGTTGTCGGGCAGGACGAGATGGCCCATGGCGCCGGTCAGCTGGTCCCGGGTTATCTGGATGTTGCGGATGGACTGGCGCTTGACCTGCTCGCCATAGATCTCCATCGGCACCGGCATGGCGCCGTAATACTCGGATTGAGAGAGCGCATCGAGGGAGCGGGCTTTGCCGCTATCGGTCAGCTGGTAGCCCATTTCGCCGCCCGAGTTGGCGTGCAGCGTACCGGTCGCCTCCATGAGCTTCTGTTCGCGGGCGAGATCCACCAGTTCCTGCGTGACCGGGATCGGCAGGCAGACGGCGCGGGCCAGTTCGGTGACCATTTCGATGTTCTTGCGGAACACGGTCTTGAGCAGGATATCCCGCATCATGACCAACGGAAGCTGCATCTCGTCCAGTCGCTTCGGCGCCGGCGGCGCCACCACATTCCCGACTTCCATGTTCATCTCGCTACCCGCTTGTCCTGTTCCATCGACTTGCCCAAAGACTTGCCATTCCCGCCCGGAAATCGACACGAATGCCTGCAATGCCGCAGACAGTCCGAAGCATGGCGTGGTATTGTGGCCAAAAAAGGGAAAAAAAGAGAGAGCAGGGATGCAGAAACGAGCTTCTATCGCCTTTGGCGGATTTCTTCTGGCCCTCTGGGCCGGGCTGAGCGCAGTCCTGCTGGCCAAGGGCGGGCTGTATCTCGCCAAGCATGAGGGCGACACGATTCACCTGATCGACATGGTGATCCGTCAGAGCCAGGGCGAGTGGCCGCATCTCGACTATATGACGCCGATCGGCTGGCTGGCGACAGCGCCCATTGCGCTGTTTGTCGGGCAGGGCTGGGGGATCGGAATGGCCTATCTGGGCGCGCAGGTCCTCTTTGCGGCGGCGCTGCTCCCGGCGATCTGGTGGGTCGGGATCTCGCGGCTGAAGAGCGGCTGGGCGATGGTCCTTGGCGTCATCTGTATCGGCCTTTGCCTGGCGATGGTCCATGGAGAGTCGCAGCCCTCGCTGTCTATCTCGATGCATTACAACCGATGGGCCTGGGCGCTGGCCTTTATTGCCATCGCCATCGTTTTCCTGCCGAGCGCCGGGCGGCACAGCCAGACCGCGGACGGGCTTGTCCTCGGGGTGACGGTCGCGGGGATGGCGCTGATCAAGGTGACCTATGTTGCAGCCTTCCTGCCGGTCATCCTGCTGGCGCTCCTGATGCACCGGCAGTGGGGCGCTTTGCTCGTGGCGCTTGTGACCGGGCTCGCCATTGTCGCGGCAATGACATTGGTGGCCGGGACGGGTTTCTGGATCGCTTATCTCGGTGACCTGCTCACGGTGACCGGCTCCGAGGCCCGCGCGCAGCCGGGTCACAGCCTCTACGGGGTGATTGCCGCGCCGGCCTATCTCGGCGGATCTTTCGCTGCCCTCGCCGCCGTCATGCTGCTGCGGCAGGCGGGCCGGGACAGCGAGGGCGTGTTGCTTCTCCTTCTCGTGCCCGGCTTCTTTTTCGTGACCTTCCAGAATTACGGCAATGATCCCCAATGGCTCTACTTGCTCGGGGTTCTGCTCTTCGCCCTGCGCCCGGCAGCGGGGGTGACCAATGGCATGGGCTGGGACATGAGACAGGCGCTGGCGCTGGCCGGCTGCGCTGTTTTCATGCTCGGCTTGCCGTCGGCGCTCAACCTCGCCTTCAGCCCCTTCCGGCATCTCAACGCGCCGGCGTCAGCCCATACACAGCTGTTTCCGCGCTCGGTCCAGCATGATGATATCCACGTGCTGATCGAGCGGAACCGGGACCCGGCGGGGAATGTCCGCCTTCCAGTCCTCTTTGCGGCTGAAACCGGGACGGAGAAAGACGAACCGAAGCCGACGATGGTGATGGGAGAAGAGCTGCCCTTCTGCCGTCTCTCTGGCGGGACGGTCACGGTGCTCGACGGCATCGCGCGCGATCTTGAGGCGGCGGGTTATGCCGGCGCGGCGATCTACAGTGCCGACCTGCTATCCAGCTACTGGCTGTTCGGAGATCTCCAGCGGCTCGAGGGCGCAGCCCCCTGGCGCTATGACGGACTTCCCGGAATCGAGGGGGCGCGCCTATTGCTGGTTCCGCTCTGCCCGATGGATGGTCGGGCGCGGCGCGGGGTGATCGAGGATCTGGAGGCGCGTGGCGTCGGGTTGAAAGAGGTGCACCGCAACGAGGTGTATCGACTCTACGAGTTTCAGCCGGGCGAGGGATAGGTCACGAAGGTTGGAACGGGCCGGACGGCGCGGCGCCATGCCGCCGCCGTGAGGCAGGTCCCGTCAGGCGCCGTACACGGCGCCCAGTCCGAGATAGGCGATCAGCATCCAGCCAAGCGCAAGCCCCATCGGGAAGTCCTTGCGCTCCCAGCTTTCCCAGTCCGGCGCGGCGCTCCGGATTGCCGGGATTGCCCGCATGACCCGGTGCACGACAAGCGCGGCCAGCGAGCAGGCTACATAGATATAGCAGAAGACCGCCACGTCCCCGAGCGCCACGAAGGGCGCCATGGCGGCTGCGAATTTGGCATCGCCCGCCCCCATCAGCCCGGCCATGTTAAGAATGAAGCCCACCAACAGAACGATGACGAGATGCAGCCATTGCCAGGCGTAGCTCTCCAGCGGCAGGGCGATCGGACCGATGGCGAGATAGACGAAGAACAGCGCCATGACGGCGCGGTTCGGGATCTTCATGCGCGCCATGTCGTTCCAGCCGACCCAGAGGCCAATGGGGATGACAAAGGGCAGGAACCAGAGCGCAGCACTGGCGGGAATGTCGAGGGTCATGCCGGTCTCGGGTCCGTTCAGGTGCCGTCAAGTGCGCTGAGCGAGTGGACGGCGGCTTCGAAATGCTGGGGATGGGTGTCGATTGCATCTTCGAGCAGCGAGCGGCCCATGGAGGTGTCGCCCTGCTTGATCGCGGAAAGGGCCGCGGTGTGCAGCAGCATGGCGCGCTCGGTCTGGGTCATCTCGACGATCGGCATCTGGTAGTTGCGCTGCGCGGAACGGGCGAGCACGAGGTTGTTCTTCGCCGTGAAGAGGCCGGGCTCATATTGCAACGCCTCGCCGAACAGCCGCTCGGCCTCGCGATACTTGCCGCGGGAGAGCTTCGAATAGCCCCAGTTGTTCAGCGTCGAGGACGGTTTCGTGGTCAGGCCCACGGCGGTGTCGTAGAAGCTGTCGGCCTTCTTCCACTCCTTGTTGCCATCGGCGATCATTGCCTCCAGCTTGTAGCGCTTGAAGGTCTCGTGGGTGGGCGGAACGGTGTCGAGGATCTCTTCGGCCTTGTCCCAGTCGCCCGAGCGGATCAGCGCGTCGGAATAGTCGACCCGGTCGCTGCTGGTCGCGCCTTCCATCTCGATGACCTTCGCCCAGGCGGCGGCGGCCTCGGTGTTCTGCTTGGCCCGCACCAGTGACTTGGCGAGGTTGCGCTGCAGGTCGATCCGGTCCGGGTTTTCCGCGGAGGTTCGCTTGAAATAGGAAACCGCCTCGTTGGCATCGGCAACCGTCAGCATCAGGTCGCTGAGATTGCTTTCGTCGATGACATTCACGTCCTGAAGAGCACGATCCACTTCGGTGTCGCCGGCTTTCTGACAGGCCGACAGTGCCATGGCAGTGCCAAGACACAGGGTGACAAGGGTAATGCGGCGCATTTTTTTGCGTCCTTTTACTGCTCGTTCTGCCTCATGGTGTGCTGAGAATGCGGTATTGTCCGCTGCCCCTGCGCACCAGCTCGAATTCTGATTGTTGCTCGGAAGTGTAGGCTGGATTCTCGATATTTGCGAGCGCGTGCTTCAGATTTTCCTTGATTTCGGCACTTTGGCCACTGTCCAGGGAGAAGGCGACACGAAATGTGCGTGCGGCCTCGCCGATTTCGCCCTGCTCCATCAGCACGACGCCGAGGTTGTTCCATGCTGCGGCGAATTTCTCATCCTCATCAATCGCGCGGCGCAATTGCCGCTCGGCCTGCCCGAGCCGTCCGAGCTTGAGATTGGCCGAGCCGATGGCCGAGAGCACGTCGGCGGTCAGCCCGTGATCGCCGCCGGCGCGGTAGTATTCCTTCAGGGCCAACTCGTATTCGCCCGCCGCCATCATGCGATGGCCGACAATCAACCCGTCCACCGCATCGTCGATGCCTTCGACGCCTTCCGGCAGCGGTGCACCCTCGTTCAACGGTTCCAGACGGGGGTCTTCGCCACACCCTGCAAGCACGAGAAGCAGGGTGATCAGCGGGAAGGGCGAGCGGAACATCGTAATCCTCGAACACTGGCATGTTTGACCAGAGTGTTACTGGAACCGCTGCGTGGGCCAAGAGGGAGGGGGGAGGACGGGATGAAAGCGTGCCCGGTGTGGCAAAACAGACTCTTCCGGCCAGTCCGGATGCCGTGTTCGTCGACGGGGTCCCGTCAAAACGCGAACGGGGGGCACTGTGCCCCCCGAAGCTGGTATCTTGGTTTTTGGCGGTGCGCCGGATCAGAACCGGTAGTTCAGGCCGACAGTCGCCGTGGTCGCGTTGACCTGGTCATAGTCGTTGAAATCGTCGAATTGATGGACGGCGACTTCACCGGTGAGGCTCCAGGCGTCATCCAGCATATGTTCGACGCCGATACCGCCGAAATAACCCCAGGAATTGCCGAAATCACCGCTATCGGCATAGCTCGCGCCTGTGGTGGCGTAGAGCATCGTGCCGCCGAAATCATAGCCGCCGCGGACTTTCAGGCGGGTCAGCGAGTCGAGATCGCCCGCATCCGTGGAGATATCGCCGAGATTCACATCGGCGCCGATACCGACGACCCAGTCGCCGAGATCCCAGTCATAGCCGGCGGCGATGCCGCCAATCATGCCGTCGCCTTCGAGATCTTCGGTCAATTCGCCATAGCCCAATTGCACGCCGACATAGCCGCCGGTCCAGTCGGAACTGGGCGTGACGGCGATCGGCGTGGGGACCGGTTCGATCACGGGTTCGGAGGGCGATCCGGCATAGACCGGAGCGGCAATGGCGAGCACAAGAGTCGCGCCGAGGGCGCGCTTGGCAAAACTGTTCATCTGTTTCCCTTTCGGAGTGGCTGCTCTGAATTCTGTTGCCTCTCGTTTTTCGGAGGCAGACCGCAAATAAGGAGGATCCGCGCCTTTCCAATCCAGTGCGCGCCGGATTCCGGTCTTGTCGGCAGGCAGTGGCAAACCGACGCCGATGCCGTTGCGGCATAGGCGAGGAAACGCTTTTTACGTTTTTAGTCGGGATTGAAAACGGCTGAAGTGCACCCTAGCGGCGGTTTCGGAGCCGTCGTCCTGGATTCGCGCTATTTGCGCCGCTTGTGCTCTTCCAGGCGGGGGAAGATCTCGACGAAGTTGCACGGGCGGTGGCGATAGTCGAGCTGCGGGGCGAGGATCTCGTCCCAGCCGTCCTTGCAGGCGCCCGGAGAGCCGGGCAGGGCGAAGAGATAGGTGCCGCGTGCGACGCCGGCGCAGGCACGGGATTGCACGGCCGACGTGCCGATCTTCTGCATCGAGACAATGGTGAAGACGGTGCCGAAGGCATCGATCTCCTTTTCGTAGACATCGCGGTGGGCCTCGACGGTTACATCGCGCCCCGTGAGACCGGTTCCTCCGGTGGAAATCACAACATCGACCTGCGGGTCGTCGCACCAGGCCGAGAGCTGTGCGGCGATCTCGACCCGTTCGTCGGGCAGGATCTTTCGATCCGCGAGCACATGCCCGGCGGCTTCGACCCGGCCCGCCAGCGTATCACCGGAGCGGTCCTCGGCGAGGCCGCGGCTGTCGGAGACGGTCAGCACCGCGATGCGGACGGGGATGAATTCCTTCGGTGTGTCGGGATTGTGCATCTAGCTGCGCTCCATGAGGGCCAGCCGTGCGGCCAGCGCGGTGAAGACCCCGGCGGTCACCCAGCCGAGGCCACGTGCAAAGCGGGGAGATTGGGCGAGGCGTCGCCCGAGGCTGCCGGCAAAGACCCCGACCAGCCCGTTGATCACCAGCCCTCCAAGGGACAGCAGCAGACCGAAGACAAGGAACTGGGGCAGGATGGGGCCATGTCCCGGGTCGACGAATTGCGGCAGGAAGGCCAGCACGAAGAGGATGACCTTCGGGTTGGTCAGGTTGATCAGCAGCGCCTGCCGGAAGGCGCGCCCGGGCGAGAGCGCGGCGGCCGCGCTGGACGGAACAGGCCCGCTGCGCAGCGCGCCGATGGCGAGCCAGAGCAGGTAGGCCACGCCGACCCAGCGGATCACGTCGAGCAGGACCGACTCGGCCGCCACCAGGGCCGAGAGGCCGATTCCAGCCGCCGCCGTGTGAAAGAAAACCCCGAGCGAGATGCCAGCATCGGCAGCCAGCGCGGTGCGCGGGCCGCCCCGCAGGCCCTGCGCAAGACAGAACATCATGTCGGCCCCCGGCGTCAGGTTGAGCGCCAGCCCGGCCGGGATGAAGGCCAGCAGGGTCAGGGGATCGACGGGGATCACGGCGCCGCGTCTCCCCGCAGGCGCGCCTTGAGCGACAGCAGGTCGGCCCAGGCCTCGCGCTTGGCGCCCGGGTTCCGCAAGAGGTAGGCGGGGTGGAACATCGGCAGGGCAGGGCGGCCGAGCGCTTCGACCCAATTGCCACGGATTCGGGTGATTCCCCGCCGCCCCAACATCGCCTGGCAGGAGATATTGCCCATCAGCACCAGCGCCTCCGGTGCCACCAACTCGACATGCCGCTGCACGAAGGGTTTGAGCATGTCGATCTCTTCCGGTCGCGGGTCGCGGTTCTGCGGTGGCCGCCATGGCAGGATATTGGTGATATAGACGGCGCTGTCGGCCTCGGACCCATCCCGGGCGAGGTCGATCGCGGCCAGCATCCGATCCAGCAACTGCCCGGCCCGCCCGACGAAGGGGCGGCCCTGGATGTCCTCGTCGCGCCCCGGCGCCTCGCCGATGATCATCAACCGGGCCTTCGGGTTGCCATCGCTGAAGACGAGCGAGCGGGCACCCTGTTTCAGCTCGCAATGCGGGAAGCTGGCCAGCGCCTGTTCCAGCGCCTCAAGGCTCTCTGCCGCCCCGGCCATCATACGGGCGTCGCCAATCGGATCCGCCTTCGGAGGCGGCGCGACTGCAGGCGCGCCCCGGGCAGTGGGCAGCGCCGCGGCCTCCTTCTTTGCCTGAGCTTCCGCCATCAGTGTCTTGCTCAGGGCAAAACGATCCACCGGCGCGTCGACGGTCGCCTCATCCGCGCCCATCGAGATCTGGAAATCGAGGGCGGCGAAGGCGTCGTGATATGCGAGCTCGTGGACCATGAGAGACTTGCTAGCCCAAGGGCGCGTGTTCGGGAAGGGGGCTTGCGGATGTCATTGGCGTTTCGGCGCAACAGCAGTCGATTGGGCAGGACGCGGCTGGGCACAGGGTGGCGTTGCGATCAAAGGCAGGATGCGCGCTGTTCTGATGGTTTTCGCGGGCGTTCCGTCCTCCCGGACGGCTCCCGCCATCGAAGAGTCAGAACCCGTCGTCCGAGAGATCAGCGTCCCTTGCAGCCGCGAATGTCCACAGCGTTCGCCCCGGCGATCACCGTGAAGCGCAGCGCGCTGCGCTGAAGCGCCATCGGCTTGCCGTTGGGCGGGACGAGATCGGCCTCGACATGCAGGGCACTCCCCTGTCGCTTGACCATCGGTTGCGAGACCCAAATTCGCGGATCTCCCGCCTCCACAAGCGCGATTTCCTCGCCCGGAAGCCGCGGCATCTCGATAGTGGCCTCCAGACGCAGCCCGTCCGAAATCGGCTCCAGATCACAACTGACGCCGTTCACACCGGCGCGTCGCGCGGGGCGGGGCTGGCTGGCCAGAGCCTTGTGAATCTTGGGGTCGGATCCGCCGTCGCCCTGCAAGCGTGCGTCGAGCTTCAGAGACGCCGGCATGCAGATTGTCTCGCAGATCCCGAGATCGACATCGCCGCGCAATCGAATCGGCGCGCCGGCCTGTTCAGGGTAGAGCTCGATTGGCAGGACCAGTTCCTCGGCATAGCCAATCGTACGCGCGCCATAGGCGTCGAATATGCGCGGGCTCGGCCAGTGGTAGCGCACACCGCGCAGGTTCTCCGAGCCCGACCAGTCGAAATGCGGCGGGATGCCAGTCTCGCCCGGCGCACGCCAGTAGGTCTTCCAGCCGGGAGCGAGCCGGATATGCAGCGCCGCCATGCGGGTGCCGTCCCCGGTCGTCCAGCCGCCAAGGATCTCGGCCTGCACGACATTTTCGGGCGGAGCACTGCCGGCCTGCGCAATAGGCGGGACGAGCCCGACAAGGGCGGCGAGGAGAATCCGAAGGCGGGAAAATCTGGATGTCATGGCCCAGAGGATATGCAGCCTGACGCCAGTGGGAAATCACATATTGGCGACGGAACACCCCCTGTGCCTTCACAGCCTCTTGTGCAGGCCGTCGCGGCGTCCCATTCTCTGGGCGATGACCGATTCAGCCTCCCATATGGACCTCTCCGGAAAGCTCCTGATTGCCATGCCCGGCATGGGCGATCCGCGCTTCGACCACGCCGTGATCTATCTCTGCGCCCATTCCGAGGATGGCGCGATGGGGCTGATCGTGAACCAGGCGGCGGCGGATCTTGCCTTTGGCGACCTGCTGGAGCAGCTCGAGATCGATGCCAGCGACGAGAGCTTGCCGACGCAGATCCATGTTGGCGGGCCGGTCGAGCATGGGCGAGGCTTTGTGCTGCATTCGGGCGAGTATGACCTGCCGGACTCGACGCTCCGGGTCGATGCGGATTTCGGCATGACCGCGACGCTGGAAGTCCTCGAAGACATGGCGATGCGGCGCGGACCGGCACGGGCGCTGTTGGCGCTGGGCTATTCCGGCTGGGCGCCGGGGCAGCTCGAGGACGAGATCGGCCAGAATGGCTGGCTGACCTGCGATGCGAGCCCGGATCTCGTTTTCGGCACAGAGAACGCACAGAAATGGGAGAAGGCGTTGGCAGTTCTGGGGGTTGATCCCCTGACCCTGAGCGCGAGCGCCGGGCGGGCCTGAACGGCATTGTTTCGGCCAGTGCGCGCGCGCTTTGCTGGTGGTCCAAGGCCTTGGTGGCAGCTCTCCGGCCTAGTCCGTCTTTGCCCCGCGACGCATGGAGCGTCGGATTTCGCCCAAGCTGGCCGCACCGATAAGCTGGGCGACCGCGAAATAGCTCACGATGCCGGAACCGACGAGCAGGGCGAGAGCAAGGAAGCGGACATGTTGCGTGTAGAGCCAGTCTCCGAGCAGTGATTCCGTTCCGAGCAGGACGGCGCCCATTGCCAGCGAGGCGATCAGGATCCGTCCCGCGCGGCGCCTCAGCCGCGCGTCCACCCGCGCTGCGTCGCCCATATCGCGCGATCCGAGCCAGAGCAGGACGACCATGGCCCAGGCGGCGAGCGTGGTCGCCCAGGCGGCGGCGTAGAAGCCGATCAGGAAGGAGCCAGCGATGGCCACGACGGCGTTGATCACCATCGCCACCACCGCGAAATGAAAGGGCGTCTTCGTGTCGTGGCGGGCGAAGTAGAGCGGCTGCAGGACCTTTTGCAGCACGAAAGCCGGCAGGCCCAGCCCGTAGATCGTTGTTACCTCCGCGGTGCGGGCGGCGGCTTGTGCCGAGAAGGCGCCCCGCTGATAGAGCACCGAGACGATTGGCTCGGCAACGGCCACGAGGGCCACGGCGGCAGGGACAGTCAGCAGCAGGGCGAACTCGGTGGCGCGGTTGAAGGCGCGGCTGCCGCCCTCCGTGTCGTCGGCGGCGAGGCGTCGGGAGAGGTCGGGTAGCAGCACGACGCCGATGGCAATGGCAACGACGCCGAGCGGGAGTTGGTAGAGCCGGTCGGCAAGGTTGAGATACTGGATCGCACCGTCGAAATAGGAGGCGACCTGGCGGCCGACGAGAAGGTTGATCTGCACCACGCCGCCGGCGAGCATCGCGGGCAGGGCGATGCCGGCGAGCTTGCGCATGTCTGGCGTCAGCACCGGCCGGCGCGGGATCAGGCGGAAGCCGGCGCGCGAGGCCGCGACCCAGAGGAGGACGAACTGTGCGATGCCCGCGACAGGGACCGCCCAGATAAGCCAGGTCCCGAAGTCGCCGCCCACAAGCGTGGCGATGAGCATGGAGCTGACGAGGATGACATTCAGAAGCACCGGAGCGGCGGCGGCTGCGACGAAGCGGCCGGTGGCATTGAGCACGCCGGAGAGCAGGGCCGCGAGTGAGATGAAGAGGATATAGGGGAACGCGATGCGGCCGAACTCGACTGCGATGTCGAAACGCCCATCGGCTCTGAAACCGGAGGCCATGGCCAGCACCAGCCAGGGCATGGCCAGCTGGGCAAGCAGGGTGAAGACGATCAGGATCGAGGCAAGGCCGGAAAAGGCGTCGCGTGCGAAGCCCTGCGGGTCCTCGCCGGATTCGAGCTTCTTCGAGAAGATCGGCACGAAGGCCATGTTGAACGCGCCCTCAGCGAAGAAGCGACGGAACATGTTGGGCAGGGAGAAGGCAACGACGAACGCCTCTGCAACGGGACCGTCGCCGAGCTTTGCCGCGATGACGATATCGCGCACAAAGCCGAGGATTCGCGACATGAGCGTCCAGAATCCGACGGTCAAAAAACCCGCCATCAAGCGGATCGGCTTCATGCAGCCACCGGTTGATCTGTTCCGACAGGATTCGTTCGACCGCGCGGTTGGTGGCGGGGGCGTGCCGCCGAGCATAGCTCGTGCGGCGATGGCGCCGCTTCGCGGCGCGGAGTGGCATGCCTGTTGCATGCAAAGTCACACGGCAAAAGGCGTTGATCGCGATGCGCAACCGCCGCGCGCAAAGCGCGCGGCCACCCCCGCTCGGAATGGGGCGCATCTTTGATGCGTCGCAGGCCGGTGGGACGCCTCACCGCTCGCGCAATCCCCAGGTTTCCTGCGAGGCGATCTGTTGGCAAGAACCTCATTCGCTCAGAGCCCTCTCCTCGCCACGTTCGATGGCCCGAATGAGTTTCTTTTCCAGCGCGCGTCGCTTGCTCTCGGAGAAGATCTTCAGCCCGAACATGTCCTTGACATAGAACGTATCGACCACCTGCGCACCATAGGTCGCGATCACGGCGGAGGCGATGTAGATATGCGAACTCGCCAGCGTTCGCGTCAGGTCATAAAGAAGGCCCGGGCGGTCGCGGGTGTCGACCTCGATCAGCGTGTAGATCTCCGAGCCGTCATTGTCGAAATGCACCGAGGTCGGGAAGCGGAAATCGCGCTCGCGCTTCTTCGGCTTGTCGCGTTTGGTCAGCGCGTCGCGGGCGATGACCTCGCCTTTGAGCGTCTTGTCGATCATCTGGGTCAGGCGCGGCAGGCGCGCGGCTTCGTAGGGCGCACCGTCGCCATCCTGGATCCAGAACACGGCGGTCGCATACCCGTCCTTGGAAGTATAGGTGCGTGCGTCCACAACATTGGCCCCGACCAGCGCCAGCGCACCGGCGAGCCGCGAAAAGATGCCGGGGTGGTCGACCATGGCAAAACAGGCACGCGTGGCGTCGCGATCGGGTTCGGGCGTGAGGTCGATGCGGATCTCGTTATCCGGCAGGCCCCGAAGCAGGCGGGCAAAGACCGTATGCGCCTGGTTGGGCATGCCCTGCCAATAGGGCGCGTAGTGACGGTCGATCTCGGCATCGACGGCTTCTTCGGACCAGTCTGCCAGGTCGCGGCGCAGGACATCCTGGCTCTCTTCGCCGACATTGTCCCTGTTGATGTCTTCCAGCCCGTTCTTGAGTGCGTCCGCGGTGCGCCGATGCAGGGTGCGCAGCAGCTGCGCCTTCCAGTTGTTCCATGTGTCGGGTCCGACGGCGCGGATATCGCAGACAGTGAGCACGGTCAGCAGGTCCAGCCGCCGACGTGATTTCACCGTCTTGGCGAAGTCGGACACGGTGCGCGGATCCGAGATGTCGCGCTTCTGCGCCATGTCGGACATGACGAGATGCATGCGTACCAGCCATTCGACGGTCTCGACCTCGTCGTCGGAAAGCCCCAGCCGCTGGCAGACGGGGCGGGCGATGCGGGCGCCGAGGATAGAATGATCTTCCTGCCGGCCCTTACCGATATCGTGCAGGAAAACCGAGAGATAGAGCACCCGACGGTTGATATTGCCCTTTTCGAGGATTCGCGAAACGACGGGCAACTCCTCGATCAGCTCACCATGTTCGATCTCGGCAAGCACCTTGATCGCCTGAATCGTATGCTCGTCGACCGTATAGGCGTGGTAGAAGTTGAACTGCATCATCGCCACGATGGGCTCGAATTCCGGCACGAAGGCGGCGAGCACGCCGAGTTCGTTCATCCGGCGCAAGGCGCGCTCCGGATTTCCGTGATCGAGCATCAGCCGCAGGAACAGTTCCGAGGCCTCGGGCGAGCGGCGCATATCGGCGTCGATCCTGGTGAGATTGGCCGAGATCAGCCGCATCGCGTCCGGGTGGATCAGCGTGTCCGTGCTCAGCGCCTCGTCGAAGAGGCGCAGGATGTTGAGCTTGTCCTCGAGGAATTTCGCGTCATCCGCGATGGCCAGCCGACCGCCCTGCATCAGGAAACCGTCGCTCAGCCGTTTCTTCTGGCGACGGCGGAAGAAGCCGGCAAGCATGGGCTCGCGCTTGGCATGCTGGGTTTCCATCGCGGTCAGGAAGATGCGGGTCAACTCGCCGACGCGGGTGGCGTGGCGGAAATAATCCTGCATGAAATGCTCGACCGCGCGGCGCCCCGAATGGTCACTATAGCCGAGCCGTTCGGAGACCGGGACCTGCATGTCGAAGGTGAGCTGCTCGGCGGGCCGTCCCGCGATCAGGTGCAGATGGGCGCGCGCGGCCCAGAGAAAGGTCTCGGCCTGCTCGAAGGCCCAGTATTCCTCTGGCGTGAAGACACCAAGCTCGACCAGTTCCTCGATGCGGTTCACGCTATGGACGTATTTCGCGATCCAGAAGAGCGATTGCAGGTCGCGCAGGCCCCCCTTGCCCTCCTTGATATTCGGCTCGAGCATGTAGCGCTGTCCGCCCTGCTTCTTGTGACGCTGGGCGCGTTCCTGCAGCTTCGCCTCGATGTAATCCTTGGAGGAATTCCTGAAGAGCTCTTTCCAGAGCCGCTGGGCCAGCAGGTCGGTCAGCTCGGGATCGCCATCGACATGGCGCATCTCCAGCAGCGATGTGCGGATGGTGTAATCCTCGCGGCCGAGCTTCATGCATTCGCGGATCGTCCGCGTCGAATGTCCAACCTTCAGCCGCAGATCCCACAGGATATAGAGCATCTCCTCGACGATGCACTCGATGCGAACTGTCAGCTTTTCCTCAGAGAGAAAGAGCAGGTCGACATCGGAATGTGGCGCCATTTCGGCGCGGCCATAGCCACCCACGGCGATCACGGCCATATGCTGCTCGGACGCATCCGCTCCGCCGGAGACCAGAAGAAACTTCGCGGTCCAGAAGGCGGCGCGGACAAGGCAATCGGTCAGCCAGGCATAGCTATGGACCAGCGGGCGTGCGGCGCGGGGCGAATTCGCGAAAGCGACCTCGATTGCCGCCCGTCCGCGGGCTAGATCCTCGGCAAGGACCTTGGTCGCGCGGGCGCGGCGGCCGGTTCCCGCCTCGCCTTGCACTGCGGCTGAGAGGCGGTCGGACAATCCGTCCAGGTCAAAGATCTCGGCCGCTGGGCAGATGAGATCGGCGGGTACGGGGGGCAGTTGAAGGACGTGATCCGGCTCAGAAGCCGAATCCGCCGAAGCTCTTGGGGGCAGGGTCAATGACGGTAACCTGGTTGTTCTGGATCTGTCCGATGGCGAGGCCGCGCTGGTTGGTGCCGTCCGCGCGCAGGCGGAAGATGCCACTCACGCCGACGAAACCCGAGCCCTGGGTGAGGGCGTTGCGGGTAAGCGCGTCCGACTTGCCCTTGCCGGCAAGCGCGCCGATAGCCGCGATCCCGTCATAGGCGAGACCGGCCAGCGGATGCGGCGCGCCGCCATAGGCGGACGCGTAGCGGCTCTTGAAGTTCTGGCTCAGGGTCGGGTCGGGAAGCGCCATCCAGGCGCCCTGCAGGCCCGGCTGGGACAGGGCCTCGGCCGGGATGTCGAGACGGGTCAGGCCGATGAACTGGGATGTGGCCGGCGAGACGCCATTCTCGGGCAGGAGCTGCGCGAGGAAGGGCATGGCGCCGGCATTGTCGGAGGTGAAGAAGACCGACTGCGCGCCGGTCGACTGGACCTGCGAAGCGATCTGCGGCACGGCGCCGACGAGGCCCTGCTGGGAGAGTTCGAAGGAGGCGTTGCCGGCCAGGGTCGCACCCTGCTGGCCGATGGCGTTGACGATGGCGTTGCGACCGATCTCTTCGGCGGTGGACTGGGCCGAGACAACGAAGATCTTGCCCTTGCCCTTCGATTTCGCGTAGCGGACCAGCCGGTTGGCGGTGTTGTCGAAGGTGTTGCCGAGCACGAACACGTTGCCGCCGGCGATGGCGGCATTGTTGGAAAAGCTCAGGACATTGATGTTCTGAGTGGCGACGGTATGGCCGGCCGCGTTGGCGGCTTCGGAATAGAGCGGGCCGAGCAGGATCTTGGCGCCGTCAGTGGCAGCCTGGCTCGCGGCGGCCTGGGCCCCACCGGCACTGCCGCCGGTCTCGTAGACGCGCAGATCGATCTGGACGCCGGAGAGATCCGCGATGGCAAGCCGAGCTGCGTTTTCCAGGCTCTTGGAGACGACCGCGTCGCCACCGCCACCGCCGGGCACGAGCAGCGCCACAGGAACCGGCGCGGAGGCGTTGATCGAGGGGCCGGAATTCCCACCGGCGGTGGTGACCGGGTTACAGGCGCTCAAAAGCATTGCAGCAGCCAGGGCCAGCGCGCTGCCGGTCATCTTGCGGGGGAGGGTCAATGCGGAAAACATGTTATAAATCTCGCTCTTCCTTACGGCTCCGGCTATGGGGAAGGACGATCCCCCGGGCGGGGTCGAACCTATGACGTGGAGCGCGGCAAGTAAATGACCCAGAACCAGCCCCAGGGAGTGTTCCGCGAAGTGTCGCTCGCCGCCGGAATCCACTTCGTTGCTACTCCGATTGGCAATGCCCGCGATATCACGCTGCGTGCGCTCGACATCCTCGCCTCGGCCGATGTGATCGCCGCCGAGGACACGCGCACGACCCGGCACCTGATGGATATTCACGGCGTGCCCCTGCGCGGCCGCCCAATGGTCGCCTATCACGACCATAATGGTGCGCAGGCGCGCCCGAAGCTGCTGGCGGCTGTTCGGGATGGAAAATCCGTCGCCTATGCCTCCGAGGCGGGCATGCCGCTCGTGGCCGATCCCGGCTACCAGCTTGCCCATGCGGCGCTGGAAGAGGGCCTGCCGGTGACCTGCGCGCCGGGGCCGTCCGCGCCGCTGGCCGCGCTGAGCATCTCTGGCCTGCCGAGCGACCGCTTTCTCTTCGCCGGCTTCCCGCCCGCCTCGGGCGGCGCGCGACGGAAATGGCTGGCCGAGCTGGCCGGGGTCGACGCGACGCTGCTGATCTTCGAATCGCCGAAGCGCATTCACAGGATCCTGCCGGAAATGTGCGAGGCGTTCGGACAGGACCGGCAGGCGGCGATCTGCCGGGAGCTGACGAAGCGATTCGAGGAGGCGCTGCGCGGGACCCTGGGCGAACTTGTCGAGAGGCTGGACGGCAAGACGCTCAAGGGCGAAATCGTCCTCGTCATCGACCGGTCGCATGGCGCGGCCGTGACCGAGCAGGATCTCGAAGCCGCCTTGCTCGAAGCGCTCGCAAACATGTCCGTGAAACAGGCGGCGGCCGAAGTGGCCCAGCGGTTCGGCGTCGGCAAGAGGGATGTTTATCAGATGGCACTCGCCTTGAAGGACACGCCGGAGTGAACGCGGGCGACGCGAGCAACGGCAAGGCGATGCAGTCCCGCCGCGCGCGTGGATCCCGGGCGCATCTGACCGGTCAGGCCGCCGAAGAGATTGCAGAACGGTTTTATCGCGACCGCCAGATGCGGGTTCTCGAACGGCGCTGGCGGGGCACGGCCGGGGAGGTCGATCTCGTCATCGCGGATGGGGACCGTCTGATCTTCGTCGAGGTCAAGGCGTCGGAGGATTTCGCCCGGGCCGCTGCACAATTGAGTGAACGGCAGATGGCCCGGATCTACGCCGCGGCCTCGGAATATATCGCGCGCATGCCCGCAGGGCAGGACACGGAGCTGCGGTTTGACGTGGCGTTGGTGGACGGCCAGGGGCGGATCGAGGTGCTCGAAGCGGCCTTCGGTCTCTGATCGGACATTGCCACCGCCGGGGCTTTGGGCAAAGAAGGTGTCAAACCATTCCAAGGAGCCCCCATGCCCCTGAAGATCGCCTTCCAGATGGACCCGATCACAGGCGTCGATATCGACGCCGATTCCACCTTTCGCCTTGCCGAGGAAGCGCAGGCGCGCGGCCACGAGATGTGGTTCTACACGGTCGACAAGCTGAGCTGGCGCGACGGCAAGGTCGTCGCGCGGGCGCAGTCGATGGAGGTTCGGCGCGTTTATGGCGATCACGTCACGCTCGGCGAGGAGCAGGAGCTCGATCTCGCGGAGATGGATGTCGTCTGGTTGCGCCAGGACCCGCCTTTCGACATGGGTTACATCACCAACACCCACCTGCTGGAGCAACTCGTTCCAGAGGTGCTCGTGATCAATGATCCGTTCTGGGTCCGCAATTGCCCCGAGAAGCTCCTTGTCCTGCAATTCCCCGACCTGATTCCGCCGACCATGATCGCGCGAGATCTGGACGATCTGCGCGCCTTCAAGCACGCGCATGGCGACATCATCCTCAAGCCCCTTTACGGCAATGGCGGCGCCGGCGTTTTCCGGCTCGATCCGGGCGACCGCAATATCGCCTCGCTGCACGAGCTCTTTGTCGGCATCAACAACGAGCCGCTGATCGCGCAGCAATTCGTGCCTGATGTCTCGAATGGCGACAAGCGCGTCATCCTCGTCGATGGCGAGCCGGTTGGCGCGATCAACCGGGTGCCGGCGGTGGGCGAAACGCGGTCGAACATGCATGTGGGCGGGCGGCCGGAGAAAGTCGGCCTGTCCGAGCGCGACATGGAAATCTGCGCGGCGATCGGGCCGCTCCTGCGCGAGCGCGGGCAGATCTTTGTCGGAATCGACGTGATCGGCAACTACCTGACCGAGATCAACGTGACCTCTCCCACGGGCATCCAGGAGCTGGAGCGGTTCGACGGGATCAACGTGGCCGAGAAGATATGGCAGGTGATCGAGACGAAGCGGGCCGGGTAAGCTGGCAGCTGCGGCTGCTGAACCGGCTTCTGCGCCGGGTTGTCCGGCCGCGACTACAGGCAACCGAGACCCCGACGGTGGCTGCTGCGGAATTCGCTGGTTTCGCACGGCGCTGCCTGCGGCGACCGCCGTATCTCCTGCGGCTCCGTTCGCCCGGCGCTCCGGACATCCACTGGATCACGGCGGGTCCGGTCGCCCGGCGCGGCGTGACCCTCTATTTCCACGGCGGCGCCTATATCGCCGGGAGCCCGCGTACGCATCAGGGCATGCTCGGGCGGATCTCGGCCTTGAGCCGTCTGCGTGTCGCCGCGCCCGCTTATCGACTGGCGCCGGCCCATCCGGCCCCCGCCCAATTCGAAGATGCGCTTGCGGCCCATGCGGCCCTGCTTGACCTAGGGTATCGTCCGGGCGAGATCCTGCTCGGAGGCGACAGCGCGGGCGGCGGTCTGGCTCTGGCGCTGCTGGCCGATCTGTGCGCCCGCGATTTGCGACCCGCGGGGCTGTTCGCATTCTCGCCCTGGGTGGACCTGACCCTGCAAAGCGAAAGCCTCGTGACCAATGCCGGGCGGGACCCGTTTCTGTCGGCGGACCGGGTCCCGGAGGTGGTCGATTATGCGACTGGTGGGTTCGATGCCTCCGATTGGCGAATTTCGCCAATCTTTGCGACGTTTGATGCGCCGCCTCCGGTACGGCTTCATGTGGGCACAACCGAGATTCTGCGGGATGATGCGCTGAGAATGAAAGCGCATTTGCGCCGCTGCGGAGCGGATGTCTCCCTTCGCCAATGGCCGCAGACACCCCATATCTGGCCGATCTATGACGGATATCTGCCTGAAGCGCGGGAGGCGCTGCGCGACGTGGCCGGGTTTGCCCGGGAGAGGCTGGACGACGCGCTCCGGCCGTGAGGTGCAACGGTCGGGGCCGTCAGGTCATCGGGCCGAGCGCGAGGCGAAAGCTCACAGCCTCCGCGATATGGGAGCGGCGGATATCGGGGCTGCTTTCCAGATCGGCGATGGTCCGGGCAACGCGCAGGATCCGGTGATAGCCGCGCGCGGTCAGGCCCATGCGGTCCGCGACTTTCTGCATCAAGGCGCGCCCCTCCGCATCTGGCCGGGCAATCTGTTCCAGCAAATCACCCTCTGCATCGGCATTCACACGGGCGCGCGGATGGCCGTCGAACCGTTCGGTCTGGAGGCGCCGGGCGGCGGCGACCCGCGCGGCGATCTCTGCCGTGCCCTCGCTGGCCGAAGGCAGGTCGAGATCGGAGAAGGCAACCGGCGGAACCTCGATCCGAATGTCGATCCGGTCCATGAGCGGGCCGGAGATGCGCCCGAGATAGTCCTCGCCGCAGCCGGGCGCGCGCGGGCAGGCGCGGGCGGCATCCGCGAGATGGCCGCAACGACAGGGATTGGCGGCGGCGACCAGAAGGAAGCGGCAGGGGTAGCGGATATGCGCATTGGCGCGGGCGACGACGACCTCGCCCGTCTCGATGGGTTGGCGCAGGGTTTCAAGCACCTGACGAGGGAATTCCGGCAGTTCGTCGAGGAACAGCACGCCGTTATGCGCCATCGAGATCTCGCCGGGCCGGGCACCGCGACCGCCACCGACAATCGCCGCCATCGAGGCGGTGTGATGTGGCTCGCGAAAGGGGCGCGTCCGGGAAATGCCGCCATCCTTGAGCAGCCCGGAGAGAGAATGGACCATGGAGGTTTCGAGCGCTTCCACGGGGTCCAGCGGGGGCAGGATGCCGGGCATTCGGGCCGCGAGCATGGATTTTCCGGAACCGGGAGAGCCGACCATCAGGACATGGTGACGTCCGGCGGCTGCGATCTCGAGTGCGCGCTTGGCGCGCTCCTGGCCCTTGACCTCTCGGAAATCACGGCCGGGGGCGTCGCCGTGGACTTCGCCCGGCTGGGCCGGTGTGATCGGTGTCTGACCGGTGAAATGGGCGACCGTGGCGATCAGCGTGTCGGGCGCGTAGACGCGGGTCGCGCCGACCCAGGCGGCTTCCGGGCCGCAAGCCTGTGGACAGATCAGGCCGCGCTCCTGTTCGGCCGCGCTCATCGAGGCAGGCAGGGCGCCAAGAACAGGGACGAGGCTGCCATCGAGCGACAATTCTCCGAGTGCGACAGCCTGTTCCACATCATCGGCCGGGATGATCTCCAGCGCAGCCAGCAGCGCCAGGGCGATCGGGAGATCGAAATGCGAGCCTTCCTTGGGAAGATTTGC
The DNA here is from genome assembly GCF_033101155.1 of Tropicimonas sp. TH_r6. Classification (NCBI taxonomy): domain Bacteria; kingdom Pseudomonadati; phylum Pseudomonadota; class Alphaproteobacteria; order Rhodobacterales; family Roseobacteraceae; genus Tropicimonas; species Tropicimonas sp. TH_r6. The sequence continues at coordinate 92,961 of NZ_JAWMPX010000004.1, read as the reverse complement.
GGGAGAGAGATTAACCGTGATCCGTTTCGAGGGCAGGGCGACGGCCATGCTTTGCAGTGCGGCGCGCACTCGCTCCCGGGCCTCGCTGACGGCCTTGTCGGGAAGGCCGACAATGGAAAAGGCCGGCAGGCCCGGCGAGACCGCGCACTGGACTTCGACCGGCCGGGCTTCGACGCCGTCGAAGGCCACTGTATGGGCTCGGGTAACCATCGCGAACCTCGCTTTTACCACTTGTCAACCCTTTGGTAAGGATTGGTTGAGATTTCGTTAAGCCTTTCCCTCTAGACCCGATTTCAGCGACCCGAAACACGCAGGGCCGTCACCGGAAATGTTGGAAAAACTCCCCCGTTTTCCTGAAGGAAGATGCCAGGATTTCTGGTCCTTGAAGGACCGAAAATACGGGTAAGAACATGCCTTTCGAACTGGCGAAATCCGCCAATGTGCTTGCCGGCCAGAAGGGTCGGGTTCGGAATTGGGGCCGGGGGAGTTACACGGGCAAGCGGGCGCTCGACCTGGCTCTGGTTGTCATGACCTTTCCACTGCTGATGGCCGTCGTCGCGATGATGGCCAGCGTCGTGGCGCTGGACGGCGCCAATCCCTTTTTCCTGCAGAGGCGAATCGGCCGGAACGGGCGCAGCTTTCGCATGATCAAGCTGCGCACGATGGTGCCGGAGGCCGAAAACCGACTGCAGACATATCTCAAGTCGGATCCGGCGGCACGGCTGGAATGGGAGCAGTTCCAGAAGTTGACGCGCGACCCGCGAGTGACCTGGATCGGCAGCATATTGCGGCGCACGTCTCTCGACGAACTGCCGCAATTCCTGAATGTGCTCTTCGGCGACATGAGCCTCGTCGGCCCGCGTCCAATCCTGCCAGCCCAGACCGAGATCTATCCCGGCAGTGCTTACTACCGGATGCGACCGGGGGTAACCGGTCCCTGGCAGGTATCCGAGCGCAATGAGGTCTCTTTTGCCGATAGGGCGAAATACGATCTCAACTATCTCGAGACCCAGTCCGTTTTTGGCGATCTGAGGTATCTCGCCTTGACGATCCTGGCTGTTTGCCGACTCTCTGGGCGGTGAGTCTCACCCGTCCAGCAATGCCATGACCTCTGGCCAGACAGCCGGATCTGCCACGACCTTGTCGCGGCAGACCGCGTTGCAGAAGCCGAGAACGCGTCCCTGAACCTCGGCCAGATGCGTGACCGGTCGGCCAGAGAAGGGGCAGGCGGTGTTTTTCGCAGTGCCGGACTCGACAGCGCGGGCGGGCAGGGGCGCAGGACCGGGCCAATCGCGGCGTGGGTAGTCGCGTTCGTACCAGGGCAGGACCGGGCCGCGTGCGTGTCCAAGGGCGCGCCAGCGGCGGAAGGACGGGTCGGCGAGATGGGCGTCGACATAAGTGCGGGCGCGGTCCGAGACATTGAGCCCGTAGCCCGCGATACGTGCAGCGACCGGTGCGAAGAAGGCATCGGCAGCACTGTAGGATCCGCAGAGCCATGGGGAGGCGTCATCCTGCAGGCCACGCGCGTGTTCCCAGATACGTTCAAGGCGGCGCAGGTCGGTGTCGAGCTCCGGGGAGACGGGGACATCGCGATAGGCGGCCTGGAGATGCATGGGGCAGTCGTTCCGCAGGGTAGAAAAGCCCGAATGCATCTCGGCGGCGAGGCTGCGCGCCGTGGCCCGCGCGACCGGATCGCTCGGCCAGAGGCCAGCCTCGGGGTGGCGGCTGGCGAGTTCCTCCGCAATGGCGAGGGACTCCCAGATCACGGCCCCGTCCGGGCAGCGCAGGGTTGGTACGGTTTTCGCGGGCGGCGCAATGGCCATCTTCTCGGCCACCGAGCCGGTGATGAAATCGACCCAGATCGTCTCGACCGGGAGGTTGAAATGCTCAAACAGGAGCCAGCCGCGCAGGCTCCAGCTGGAATAGGTGGGATCACCGAGGAAAAGTTGATATGTCATGCGGCGAGGCTAGCGGCCCCGAGACGGCTTTCCCAATGACAATTCGTGCGCAGAATTATCTATTTTGGTGATGAATTTTGGCCGTATCATCACGGAATTAGATTGGTTTTGCCTTCGCTCCAGTGCCGGCCGTCCCAGTCAAGACGGGTTACCGAGAGATTGTCGATGTCTTGCGCGAGCACGTCGACTGCGGTGCAGCCGCGGGCGCGTTGGACCTGGCTCAGAATGGTGCCGAAATGGGCGACGGCGATGACATGACCGGCTTCCCCGGTGAGCCAGTCGACGGCGCGGTTGACGCGTTGACACAGCTCGTTCCAGCTCTCGCCGCCGGGCGGGCAGACATCTCCGGGCTGCTCCCAATAACGGCGGATCAGGCGGGGGTCTTCCTCCTGAACCGCGTCGAAGGTTCGGGCTTCCCAGGCGCCAAAATGGATCTCACGCAGGCCGCGCTCATGCGGCAGGCGGGCGCGGCCTTGCTGGATCGCGTCGGCTGTGTCGATCGCGCGGGAGAGATCGGAGGAAATGACCGGCGCGTCCTCTGGAAGATAGGCGGAGAGGCGCGCGAGGGCGGCGCTGTCGGAGAGATCGGCGGGAACATCCGTCCAGCCATTCATGTCGCGTCGATGTGTCGGACCATGGCGCACCCACCACCAGCTTACCATGTCTCCTCCCCGGGCAGATCGCCCTTGAGCGCCAGCGGCAGGCCGGCCATGACGGCGATGACGCGGGCTGCGCGCTCGGCGATCCGACGATTGAGCCGGCCCTGCAGGTCGCGGAAACGGCGGGCGAGCGGCGTGTCGGGGACTCCACAAAGCCCGACCTCGTTGGAGACGACGACGACCGGAGAGGCACAACGGGCCAGCGCGTCGAGCAGCGCCTCCGCCTCGGTCTCGATATCCGCATCTGCAAGCATCCGGTTGGAAAGCCACATGGTGGCGCAGTCCAGCAGCACGGCGTGGCCTTCGGGCAGCGCGTCGAGCGCGGCGGCAAGGTCATGGGGCGCGTCGATCGTCCGCCAGTCGGGACCGCGCTGGCTGCGATGAGCGGAGATCTTGGCTTCCATTTCGCTGTCGAAGGCCTGTGCCGTGGCGAGATAGACGCGGCGGCGTCCGGAGGATGTGACCAGGTTTTCTGCATAGGCCGACTTGCCGGACGAGGCGCCGCCGAGCACCAGGGTGATCTGTGCTGTCATTGGGTTTTCGGCTCCGAGTGATCCGTTCCGCGCTGCCTTCCGTATCAGAGATACAGGACAAATAGGAAGCCCCGCGAGGGGCCGGAGCGAAAGGAAACGCGATGAATTCGACAATGGATGCGAGCGATCGCGGCTTCTCCCGAGCTGCCATGCGGGCGGAGATGCTGGATGCGGAGACGGAAGTGGACCTGGCCCGGGCCTGGCGCGACCAGCGCGACGAGGCGGCCTTGCACCGGCTGGTTCAGGCGCATATGCGCCTCGCGATCTCGATGTCGTCGAAGTTCCGCCGGTACGGTGCCCCGATGGGGGATCTGATCCAGGAGGCCAGCCTCGGCCTGCTGAAGGCGGCAGACAAGTTCGATCCGGATCGCGGCGTGCGTTTCTCGACCTATGCGGCCTGGTGGATCAAGGCTTCGATCCAGGATCATGTGATGCGGAGTTGGTCGCTGGTTCGGACCGGTTCGACGACCGGTCAAAAATCGCTCTTTTTCAACCTGCGTCGGGTCCAGGCGCAGATCGAGAGGGAGAGCCAGAAGGCGGGCCTGCGCCTCGACGGGGCGCAGCTCCGGCAGCGGATCGCCGATGAGATCGGGGTGACGCTGGCCGAGGTCGAGATGATGCAGGGGCGGCTCGGCGGCGGAGATTTCTCGCTGGATGCGCCGCAAAGCAGCGAGGACGAGGGGCGCAGCTGGGTCGATGCGTTGGAGTGCGACGCGCCGCCGGCGTCCGAACAGGTCGAGGCCGTTCGCGACGGAGACACCCTGCGTGGTTGGTTGTCCGATGCCATCGGGCAGTTGCCGGAACGCGAACAGTTCATCGTGCGCGAGCGAAAGCTGCGCGACGCGCCGAAGACGCTGGAAGAGCTGGGAAAGGTGCTCGGCCTGTCCAAGGAGCGGGTGCGCCAGCTCGAAGCCGCGGCGTTTCAGAAGATGCGCAAGACACTGGAGCGGCACGGAGAAGCGGTATACGACTTGATGGCATGAGATATTGCCTGTTCCTGGCGGCGCTTGGCGTCGCGTCGGCGGCCAGCGCGGCTGAGCTTCCCGACATCGGCTCTTTCGACCCGTCTGGGGCCGATATAATCCTTCTGGGCGAGGTGCATGACAACCCTGCTCAGCACGAGAACCAGGCGAGCGCAGTCGGCGCGCTCGCGCCCTCGGCGCTGGTCTTCGAAATGCTCGATGCCGAGCAGGCGGCCACGGCGAACGCGACGGACCGTACGGATCGGAAGGCGCTGGAAATGGCGCTCGACTGGGCACACTCGAGCTGGCCCGATTTCTCCATGTATCACCCGATATTCCTCGCCGCCCCTGACGCACCCGTCTACGGCGCGTCCGTGGCGCGAGGGGACCTGATGGACGCCATGAGCGAAGGCGCGGCAAAGCTGTTTGGCGCAGAGGCGGACCGTTTCGGGCTGGGTCCGCTTCCCGACACTGTTCAACAGGCGCGGGAAGCGTACCAGCTCGAGGCGCATTGCAACGCTTTGCCCGAGGAAATGCTGCCCGGCATGGTCGAGGCCCAGCGGTTGCGCGACGCGCGTTTTTCGCAAACGGCGCTTCAGGCGCTGCGGGAGACCGGCGGCCCGGTGGTCGTGATCACCGGGAACGGGCATGCGCGGCGCGACTGGGGAATGCCGGTCTATCTTGCGGCTGCGGCGCCGGACGTGAGCGTTCTGACGCTTGCGCAGTTCGAGGAAGCAGCCCCTGGCGGCGATGTTCCGCATGATTTCTGGGTGCTGACCGAGGCCGCTGAGCGCGAGGATCCCTGCGCAGTCTTCGAGAAACGCAAGGGCGGCTAACGGTTGGTCAATCGAACTCGGTCGGTTGGTCCGGCGCGTCGAAATGGGCAAAGGCGCGGGTAACATCGCGTGGGTTTGACCGACCGGCGGACATCTCCGGCAGCTCGCCCGGATCGAAAAATGCCGCACCCGATGTCTCCGGACCGGGAGCCGGCAGGCCGCTGTCCAGCGTTTCACACAGAAAGAAGACCTTGTAGAAATCCCGGTAATCCGGATCGCCGGGTTGTTTCGCCCGATGCCGCAGGCAGAAAAGCTTGCGCGCCTGCACGCGCAGCGTGGCCTCTTCCCAGGTTTCCTTGACCGCGACCTCGGCCGCCGTGAAACCGATATCGGCGAAGCCCCCGGGCATGGTCCATTTCCCGTCAGATTTCTCCCGAACCAGCAAGATCCGCCCGTCGCGGATCACGGCGGCGCGGATGTCGTTTTTCGGCGTGGCATAGCCTTCATGCGGTTCGGCCAGCCCGGCAAGCTGTTCGATGGGCACATTGCCCAGCCGCGAGATCATCTCCCGGGCAATCCCGTCGATCTCCTCGAAGCGCTCGCGGTCGTAATCCGCCGGGCTGTAATGCAGCCCCGTCACCGCCAGCGCCTGTAGCCGCTTGGCATAGCCCAACCAGATGTCTTCCATATATCCCTGCCCCTAGTCCGGCACCGCGGCGGCGAGGGTTCGGCTGATCACCGCATAGCGCTCGCCGCTCTCTGCATGCCATTCGTTGAACGCCGCCTGCGCTTTGCGCATCGCCGTCTTCGAGGTCGCCGCGCCGTCGATCACGCCGGCCATGTTCAGCCCCGCCACCACCGACTTGGAGAGGATGAGGGCGTCATAACCGGCACAGCGCAGCGCATATTGCCCGGTCATTCCGCCGAGTCGCGCACCGCGTTTCTTCAACAGCTCGAACAGTCCGACCGTGTCCTCCACCGGCCAGTCTCCCAGATACCGCGCAGCACTGCCATGTTCCCGCGCCAGATCCGAGAGGAAGATGGCATTGTCTCGCACGGTCAGGATCTTGGCCCCGTTGCGGACGATTTCGCGATTGGACAGGTGCCGGTCCAGATCCTCGTCAGACATCATCGCGTTGCGCCCGATATCGAAGCCGTGAAAGGCGGTCTCGAAGCCGGGCCACTTGGTTTCGATCACCGACCAGTTGAACCCGGCCTGGAAGATCCGTTTGGTAAACTCGGCCAACAGACGGTCATCCGCCAACTCGCGCAGGGGCGGCTCTGGCGCGGATGCCATATGCGCCGCGAACCCTGCCTCGCCCTTGCGCGCAATCGCGATCTCGCGGATCTCCGCAAAGCTCTTCATCCCTGTTCCTCCCGTTCCAGAAGCGCGACGAACCGCGCGCGCGCACCCGGCAGTGGGTGGTCCCCAAGCGCCGGTGCCAGCCAGTTCTCCAGAAAAAATCCTGTTGTGCGCAACCCGGCCAGCACGTCATCCAGCCCGGTGGCGGGTTCCCCGCGCAGAAGCCCGGGCAAGGGCAGCAGGCGGTCCGCCCAGATCCCGGCCCCGGCCCGGCTCACCGCCCGTCCCGATTTCGGCGAGACATAGGCGAGGTCCTCCTCCGAGCCCGTTACCGCGCAAGTGCCAAGGTCCAGCGCAAAGCCAAGCTCTTCCAGCAGTGCCCGCTCCCACAGCAGGTAGAGTTCCGGCCAGCGCGGATCGTGCCCCATCGCATCGAGGAGATGTTGCGTTGCGCCGTAAAGCCCGGGATGCGGCTCCCGTTCCGGCAGGGCGAAGCTCAGCAGCGCGCAGGCGGCCCCGAGTCCGTACAGCGCCCGCCGCTCGCCCATCGTCGCGGATGCGCGTGACTTCACCGGCTCGACCCGGAAGGCCCCGAGATGCTCTTCCAGCCGCGCGCGCCATTCCACGGAAAGCTGAGTGCCAGGCTGAAGGATGGGGGTCATCTTGCGGGAGGTGCCGCCGCGGACGACACCGGCATGGCGGCCATGCTCGGCGGTGAAGATCTCGACAATCGCCGCGGTTTCGCCATGCGGCCGTACCGCCAGCAACGCCCCTTCATCCCGCCAATCCATTCCGGAGCGCCTCCGCGTGTTTGATCACGAGGCCCAGCGTCTCATTCCAGACCCGGTTCGTCCAGCATGTGCCGCCCGGAGCGGCTCTCGACCTCGATCACCCAGAGGTCCGGGTCTGAACTGCGCTGCCGTTCGATCAAGGCATCAACATCGGCCTCGGCGCCCTCGCGCAACAAGTCCCAGGGGCGCGAGCCATCCATCGCCATGATCCGCTGGAACACCCGCGCCGTGCCGTCGAGCGGGTTGAGCTTCACGAGGATCGCGCCGGCCGTGTCATCGCCATGAGCGACGACGAAGGCCGGAATCAGCTCGATCTGGAGCCGCATCAGATAGGCCTGGACCCAGAGACCCGCGGCCAGTCTGCTCACGAATTGCCGTCCTTGAAATTCAGACCCATCTCTGAATAGCGCTCGGCTTCCTCAAGCCAGTTCGGCCGTACTTTCACCTGCAGGAAGAGGTGTACCTTGCGGCCGAGGAATTCCTCCAGCTCCGCGCGGGACGCCTGCGAGATCGCCTTGATGGTCTCGCCCTTCTTGCCGAGGATGATCCCCTTGTGTCCGTCGCGGGCAACATAGATCATCTGGTCGACCCGCGCCGAGCCATCCTTGCGTTCCTCCCAATTCTCGGTCTCGACCGTGAGCTGGTAAGGCAGTTCCTGGTGCAGGCGCAGGGTCAGTTTCTCCCGCGTCATCTCTGCCGCGATCATCCGCAGCGGCAGGTCGGCGATCTGGTCCTCGGGGTAATGCCAGGGCCCCTCGGGCACTTCCGCTGCCAGCCAGGACCGCAGATCCTCGACGCCATAGCCCTTCTCGGCCGAGATCATGAAGGTCTCGGTGAAGGGATAGGCCTCGTTCATCTCTTTCGTCAGCGTCAGCAGCACATCCGATTTCACACGGTCGATCTTGTTGATTGCCAGCGCCACGCGCTGCCCGTCCGTCCGCTCGCCGAGCGCGTCGAGGATCGCCCGGACGCCCGGCGTCAGCCCGCGATGCGCCTCGATCAGCAGCACCACGAGATCGGCATCGGCCGCGCCGCCCCAGGCGGCGGCAACCATCGCCCGGTCGAGTCGCCGGCGCGGCTGGAACAGGCCCGGCGTGTCGACGAAGACCAGCTGGCTCTCGCCCTCCAACGCCACGCCGCGAATACGCGCCCGCGTCGTCTGGACCTTGTGGGTCACGATCGAAACCTTCGCTCCCACCATCTGGTTGAGCAGGGTCGACTTGCCCGCATTGGGCTCTCCGATAAGGGCAACGAAGCCGCAGCGTGTGGTCATGGTCTGGATCCTCTGGCGCAAGATAGCGCTCTAGCGGATCTGCGCGGATTTCGCCAGTCCTTCACGGGATGACCATTTCCGCAGGAATGGAGGATGGCTGCGAAGGATAGGCATATAGAAAGAGCGCGGCAGGCTGACAAGGAGCGCGGACGGGCTCGATGTTCCCGCAGCGGTGCTCGCACGATTGGCCGCCGCTGACGCCGCGACCCGCGAGGCCGCATCGTCGGTCGCACCCGTGATCCTGTGTTCCGCCTCCTCCACGTTCTGCGTGAACAGAATGAGCAGAACGCGGTTTAAACCCGTTTTTCCGTTTATGCCCGTATTGTTGAATTGACCGAAGGGCAGCGTAGGCTGACGGCAACTATCCCCGACAGGAGGGTCGGGGTAGTAACCTGGAGGCATCCATGAAAATCTTCAAGACAGCGCTTGCGAGCGCGGTGGTCGCGTGCGGCCTGGCGACATCTGCCATCGCGGCGGACGTGACCCTCAAGCTCGGCCATATCGCCGAATCCGAGCATCCCTACGCCAAGGGCGCCGAGTATTTCGCCCAACGCGTGGGTGAGCTTTCCGACGGCGCAATCGAGGTCAAGGTCTTCCCGTCCTCGCAGCTGGGCGACCAGAAATCGCTCATCGAGGGCCTCGTCTTCGGGTCCGTCGACATGGCGCTGACCGGCACCGCCGTTCTCGGCCAGTTCCTGCCCGAAATCTCCATCTTCGACCTGCCCTTCCTCTTCGAGGACCGCGCCCATGCCTATGCCTCGCTCGACACTGTTGGGGTGGAAATGGGCGCCAATCTCGAGAAGCGCGGCATCAAGCTGCTGGGCTACATGGAGAACGGCATCCGCCACATGACCAATTCCGACCACGCGATCGCCACGCCCGCCGATATGGAAGGGCTGAAGATCCGGGTCATGAACAACAAGATCTATGTCGAGACGATCAACGCGCTCGGCGCCAGCGCAACGCCGATGGCCTTCGCCGAGCTCTATACCGCGCTGCAGCAGCACACGGTTGATGGGCAGGAAAACCCGTCCGCCCATATCTTCACCAAGCGTTTCTTCGAGGTCCAGCCCTATGCCTCTCTGACCGCCCATGCCTATTCGCCCGAGCCTGTGTTGATCTCGATGGTGTCCTGGAACCGGATGACAGAAGAGCAGCAGGCCATCGTGAGCCAGGCCGCGAAAGAGGCCGTCGACTGGCAGCGTGAGCTCTCCACCCAGAAGGATGACGAATACTGGGCGAAGATCCGCGAAACCGGCCAGATGGAGATCACCGAGGTCGACCGTGAAGCCTTCGCCGAAGCCGTGCAGCCGGTCCACGAGAAATTCGCCAAGATGGTTGGCCCGGACAATCTCGAAAAGATCGCGGCCCTGAAGAGCAACTAATAGCTCGGTCTTCGATCCGAGATCCGGGTGGCACCTCCCCGCCGCCCGGATCCCCATACCTTCCCACTCTCGCCGCGGAACATCCCCATGAACACCCTCTTCACCGGGCTGCGAACATCGCTTTACTGGCTATCGGTCGCAGCCATGGCCACGATGCTGGCCCTCATCTTCCTGCAGGTGGTCACCCGCTACGTCTTCGGGTTCACCTTCGACTGGTCCGAGGAGGTCGCGCGCTTTCTTTTCGTCTGGGTCGTCTTCCTCGGCTCTGCCCTGATCATGGGCGAAACCGGCCACCTCGCCGTTCGTTTCCTGCCCGACGCGCTCTCCGGCAAGCTGGCCGGACTGATCCTGGAAAGCGTCATCAACCTTCTCAGCTATGTTTTCATCTACCTGCTGATTTTTCAGGGCGGCAAGATGGTGACCGCCATGTCCTTCCAGACAACGCCGGCGCTCGGCATATCGGTGAGCTGGATCTACGCCGCACTGCCCGTCAGCGGCTTGCTGATGGCGCTCTACCTGACGCGGGACACGTTGCGGATCTTCGGCGATGCGCGGGTCTATATGAGCTCCGGCTCGGCCGGGCTTGTCGATCACATCCACGCCCGCTCAACCCCCATCAACCCGGAGGAATGACCCAATGGAATTCGCTCTCATAGGCTCCTTCCTGGTGATGGCCTTCGCCGGCGTTCCGGTCGCCTTCTCTCTCTGTCTTGCCGTGTTGGTCATCCTGCTCTTCTTCATGGAGATGCCTCAGGTCCTGATCCCGCAGATCATGTATACCGGCGTCGATTCCTTCTCCTTCATGGCTGTGCCGTTCTTCATGCTGGCCGGCGCCTTCATGTCCGAAGGCGGCGTCACCAAACGGCTTGTGAGCTTCGCACAGGCGCTGGTCGGCTCCTTCCGGGGCGGTCTCGCGCAGGTGGTTTGCGTCGCAGGCATGTTCTTTGCCGCAATCTCCGGCTCCTCGGCCGCCACGACCGCCGCCATCGGCACGACCATGGTCGACGAGATGGAACGCAAGGGCTATCGCCGCGAATTCGCCACCGGCGTCGTCGCGGCTGGCGGCACGGTTGGCATCGTCATCCCGCCCTCGATCACGCTCGTTGTCTACGGCGTCATTGCCGGTCAATCGATCAGCGACCTCTTCGTCGCCGGCTTCGCGCCGGGCATCCTGATGGGTGTCGTCATGTGCATCGTGAGCTGGTTCACCGCGATGCGTGAAGGCATCCCGGCGGAAGGCAAGTTCTCCCTCGTTGCCGCCATCAAGGCTTTCGGCGACAGCTTCTTCGCGCTCATGACCCCGGTGATCATCATTGGTGGCATCTATGGCGGTGTCTTCACGCCGACCGAAGCTGCGGCCGTCGCTGCCGTCTATGGCATCGCTGTGGGGCTCTTCATCTATCGCGAGCTCAAGTTGAAGGATTTCCCGAAGATCATCTTCAAGGCGGTGATCGGCACCACGCTGATCATGTTCATCGTCGGCGCGGCGAAGGTCTTCGGCTGGATGCTGACCAATCTCGAGATCCCGCACCATATTGCGGCTTATGTGGTCTCGCTCACCAACTCACCCATCGTTTTCCTGCTGATGATGAACGTTTTGCTGCTGGTGATCGGCACCCTGATCAACGCCTCGGCGGCGGTTGTCATCCTGACACCGATCTTCCTGCCGGTGGCGCTGCAACTCGGCATCGACCCGCTCTTCTTCGGTGTGTTGATGGTCGTGAACCTTGCGATCGGTTGCATCACCCCGCCGGTCGGGCTGGACCTCTTCGTGGCCAGCGCCGTGACCAAGGTGCCGCTGGAGAAGGTGATGTGGGCCTCCCTGCCTTTCCTCTTCGCCCTTCTCGGGTCGCTGGTCCTGATGACTCTGGTGCCGGAGATCATCCTCTTCTTCCCGAACCTGTTGAAGTAGACGCGGTATTGGAAATCAATGGGGCCGGGCCACCTGCGAGGTGGCCCGGTCCTTTTTTCAAAGTGCCTGATGGATCCAGCGCGCCCGGAATGCCGTGCCAGCTGCCGCGTCTCGGCCGTTAGCTCTCAGCTGACGATACCGGTGTCACCGTCGTCGCCAGCGATCGGACCTTCGATGTCGCGACGACTTCGGATGTGCTGACGAAGCGTTCGTGATTCTGGGCAGCCTGTTTCAGGTCGTAGAGGTAGTTCACCATCGCGCCGCCGGACTGGGCGAAACCCTTGGTCGAAATGTCGGCTTCGGCGTGAACGGCGTGGATGATGGCGCCGTTGCCGAGATGGAACCGGGCAACGGGATCCCGGGGCAGGCCGCGGCTGGTTCGGGCGTTCAGCAGGTAATGCGCGGCCAGGGCCTGCATCCGCTCGGGGGACGCGTCCTCCCAGGGGATGTCATTGCTGTCGAGCCAGCGGGTCAGGCCGGGGATCGGCGACAAGGTTACGAAGGTCTTCAACCCGGGAAACTCGGTCGCGAGATCGGCGGCGACCTGCTTGATGAGCGAGTTGCCGAAGGAGATCCCGGCCAGTCCGGCCTGGCAGTTCGAGATCGAGTAGAAGACGGCCGTATCGGCGTCCTGCCCGGCCAGCGCCTCGCGCTCCTCCGTCAGGAGCCCCTGCACCGAGCCCGGGATGCCGCGGGTGAGTGCCACCTCGACGAAGATCAACGGCTCGTCCGGCATGGCCGGGTGGAAGAAGGCAAAACAACGCCGGTCGTCAGGTTCGAGTCGGCGGCGCAGGTCGTCCCAGCTGTGAATGGCATGGACCGCCTCATAGGCGATGATCCGGTCGAGGATGTGGGCCGGGCTTTCCCAGTTGATCGGGCGCAGCACGAGAAAGCCGCGATTGAACCAGGACGCGAAGAGATGGCGGAAATCGAGATCGAGCGCCTGCAATTCGGGGTTGTTCCCGCCCAGCCGGATCAGGTCGGCGCGCATCCGCACGAGCGCCGCCGTGGCGCCCGGTTTGCGATTCAGGCGTCGCACCAGCTCCTGGCGGGCCGGTTCGGCTGCGGTCGCGAAAGCCCGGTAGCTCGCGCGCGACGGGCTGCGCTCATAGTTCTCCAGGCAACTGCGCACCCGCTCCGGATCAATGTTCATCCGGGTCGCGATATCCCCAAGGAAAGCGAGCTTCTCGGCATCTCCAAGGGCCTCGAACCGGGTCAGGATCTCGTCGGCCAGAGCAAGCCCCGAAATCTCGCCTTCGGTTCCGACCAGGGCATCGGTCAACTCCGCGAGGGGTCTTCCGTCAAATGGTGTGACGGAGTCGCGGCGATAGCGCCGGTCGAAAACGGTCGAGAGAAGATCGGCGAGAAGGGTCATGGCACGTCTCCGGCCTTGGGAAGTTTCTTCGTTTTGGGGCTGGCCGTGCGCGCGGAAGCTAGCGCTGGGGGATGCCCTTGCGGTGCGGTTCCGGCGCGTCGGATCGGGTAACGCCGTCGATCAGGATGAAAGCTATTACGCAGGGCTCGGAGAAGCGGTTCGACCAGGCGTGGTTGGTCCCGCGCTGCACGATGACGTCGCCCGCCTTCAGATGCACGTCATCCGCTTCGTCATCCATCAGCATCATGATCTCGCCGGACAGGACCACCGCGTAGTCGAGCGAATCCGTCCGGTGCATGAAGGGGTGACGCGCGTCCTCGACGATATTGGCCCCGGCGCCCATCTCGGCAAAGGCAGCCTGTCCGTCCAGCGTCGCCAGCACCTCCCGATCTTCCGGCAGGAACTCGACGCAGCGGAAAACGCTGCCATTCGCAGGCGGGTGCAGGATGAAGGGGCCTTCGCAGGTCTCCGTCGCGCCGTCATATTCGGCGGGTGTCTCCCCGGAGAGCCAGAAATTGGTCAGCCGGACGCCGGGACGGTTGGGGCGTTCGAGATAGTGAAAGGCGGTCTTGTCGGATTCGATGATGGCCTTGCCGGTCGCGTCATGGCCGGTCACGACCCTACGGAATTCGCGGTGCATAGGGGTCTCCTTTGAGTGTCAGGTGGGTCTGGGCGCCGTCATCCGGCCATGGAGCATCAGCCCGGCCAGCAGAAGGGCGCCGATGAGGCCGCTCGCGAGCCCCTGGAACAACAAGCACAGCCCGGCGATCAGAGCGACGAGGCGATGCAGCGGGTCGAGCCGGGCGCGCAGGCAGCCGACAACCCCGACGGCGATGGCGAAGATGCCCGCCGCGCTGGTGAACACCGCCAGGATGTTCTCGACGGCGCTGCCCTGAAGCAGCAGCCCGGGCGCGAAACAGAAAGCGAAGGGCAGCACGAAGCTCGTGGTCGCATAGGCCGCAGCGGTCCAGCCGACCTTGTTGATATTTGCCCCGGCGATGCCGCCGGCAACATAGGCGGCCAGCGCCACCGGCGGCGTGATGGTCGAGATGCAGCCGTAATAGAAGACGAAGAAATGCGCCGTCAGCGCCGGCACGCCCATCTTCACGAGGGCGGGCGCGACGACGGTCGCGAGGATCAGGTAGGCCGCCGTCGTCGGCAGCCCCATGCCGAGGATGATCGAAGTGACCATGGTGAAGAGCAGCGCCAGCAGAAGGCTGCCATGGGACGCGGCGTCGATGAGGATAGCGATCTTGGAGCCGAGCCCGGTGATCCCGAGCGTGCCCGCAATGATGCCGGCGGCGGCGCAGGCGGCGGAAATGGTGATTACCCCGAGGCCGCCATCGGTGATCCCGCCGGTGATCTTGCCCAGCCACTCCCGATCGACGCGGCGCTTCACGAGCAGGTCGACACCCAGCAGCGCGACCATGCCCCAGAGTGAGGCCTTGAAGGGGGAATATCCCACCAGCATGAGCGTGATCAGCGTCGCGAAAGCGCCGATGAAGGGCAACCCGTCAAGCAGGACACGGGCCATTGTGCGCGGGTCGCTTCTATCCTCGGTTTTGGGCTCGATACCGTTCTTGACCCCCTGGAGGTGGACCACGATGAAGGCAGAGCCGAAGAAGAGGAGCGCGGGCAGGAGCGCTGTCAGCATAACCTTCGTGTAGGGCACGCCGACGATCTCGGCCATGATGAAGGCGGCAGCGCCCATGACCGGGGGCATGAGCTGCCCACCGGTCGAAGCGACGGCCTCGATGGCGCCGGCCTGGTGCGGCGCGTAGCCATCGCGTTTCATGACCGGGATGGTGACGGTGCCGGTGACGGCGACATTTCCGGCCGCAGAGCCCGAGACCATGCCGATCAGGGTCGAGAAGAGCACGGCGGATTTGGCGCTGGCCGCGCGCAGGCCACGGGTGAGCCGTACGGAAATCTCGAAGAAGAAGTCGCCCGCACCAAAGCGGGACAACAGCGCTCCGAAGATTGTGAAGGTGATGATATAGGTCGCAGCCACGCCGATCGGGATGCCGTAGACGCCGGCGGTGTCCGTCGTCAGGAAGAGCACGATCCGTTCAAGGCTGTACCCCCGGCCGTTCAGCACACCGGGAAGATAGGGGCTGAGGAACGGGTAGAGGAAGAAGAGCAGCGCGATACAGGCGAGGATCGTTCCGACGGCTCGTCGCGCCGCCTCGAAGACCAGCGCGATGATGATCAGACCCGCGAAATAGTCGCCCGGTTCGGTCATGCCGCCGCTGAAGGCGATGGGCTTCCAGCGGGTCAGCATCCAGGCGCTGGCGCCGATCGTGGCGAGGATCAGCGCGGCGGAGATCATCTTGTTGAGGCGGTTGCCGGCCATCCCCTCCAGCAGCGGGCGCGTGGCAAAGAGCAGACAGAAGGCAAGCAGGACATGGGTCAGCCGCATCGGCATGGTCGAGACCGTCAGCAGCCCGGAGACGACCAGCAAGTGGTAGGTCCCGAGGACGAAGGCGACCAGTCGCACGAGCCCACCCTTCGGGCCCAACCAGGTTTCCGCAAGCATCCTGTTCATCCTGTCCGTGAAAAACGCAAGTAGCGCGGGCCGGGATGGGGCCGGCCCGCGCGGCATGGTTTACTTGTTGAAGTAGCGCGCAGCGCCTTCATGCAGCGGGATCGCAAGCTGGGTCGACATAGCGGGGTCGATCTGCTTGGCATTCGCGTTTTCGGCTTTCAGCTCGTCGAGATGATCGAAGATCGCAGCCGTGATCTTCTCGACAATATCCGCATCCATCGAGCTTGGCGCGATCAGCATGTTGTTCACGCCGATCACCGTGCCCGGCGCCTCGGTGCCATAGACATCGGCCGGAATCTCCACAGCCTGGAAGGCGGAGTTCGCTTCGAGCGCCTTGTCCAGCATCCCGTTGGAGAAGGAGATGAAACGCAGCTTGTTGCCTGCGGCGGCCTGCATCGCGGCGCCGGCCGGATAACCGGACAGCGCGAAGGCGGCGTCGACATTGCCGTCGGCCAGCTGGCTGAACCCGTCCGAATAGGACAGGAAGGACGGCGTCATGTCCTCCAGCGACATGTCATGCAGCGGCAGCAGGAAATTCATGAAGCCGAGCGTGCCGCCGCCAGCCGGACCGACCGCGACGCGCTTGCCCTTGAGGTCCTCGATGGTCTGGATGTCGGACCCGTCCAGCACGATCATGTGCAGCACGCTGGGATGCAGTGCGGCGACGGCGGCGATCTCGATGGGGCCAGTCTTGTAGGGGCCCACACCCTTGGTGGCCAGGACCGCGAGGTTGTTGTTGGTGATGGCAATCTCGACCTCGCCGCTGTCGATCAGCCGGGGATTCTGGACAGATCCGCCGGTCACCACTGGCACCATCGAGATCCCGTCGCCGGCATATTCGTTGACCAGGTTCGAGATCGACTGGCCCATGGGGTAGAACGCACCGCCAAGGCTCGCCGTCCCGATCCGAAGTTCATCGGCCGTGGCCGTGGCTCCGGTCAGCACCAAGGCCGCCACGGCAGCCAGTTGTTTGGTTGCTTTGAACATCGTTTCCTCCCTGTGTTCGCAGGATGGATGTTAAACGATAAAATCTAACTATGCAATTTTTTGTCGATTTTTTTGGACCGAGTGGGAGCTGTCGCTTTCCAGCGTCAAACCAGAACGGCCAGGAGCGCAAGAAAAACCGCATAACACAGAAGGGCATAGCGGCCATTCCAGCGCCAGGTCAGGGTGGTCGGTGGAATTCGGCAGATCGCGGAGACCAGCAGTGTGGCGGTTGCATTGGGCGAGGCCGACATGCTGAGCGCCCAACCGAAGGAGAGAGAATAGACGATCAGCGTCGGGTCGGCCGGCAATTCGGGAAGCCGGTAGACCAGTTCACCGAAGAACACGACGAGCAGGATCGGGCTGAGCGCGATCTGTCCGCCGAGCGTGACGAGGACGGGCAGCGCGGCGAGGAAGAGCCAGGGCGAGAGCGCGGAGAAATCGATCCATTGCGCGATCTGGTCGGTCGGCAGAACCAGCGCGGCGGCGCGGCCTATGAAGCCTGACAGGCCAAGCGTGACCGCCGAACGCAACAGGGAGGGCGTGGCGCGAACGAGGACGCGGCCGAACTCGACTGTGCGCTGCAAGGGCGTGACCTCGGCAAATGGCGCGGCTTGCCATACGAACCAGAGCAGCGTGATCGTCGGCGCCACCAGCATCAGGGCCTGTGCAATCGTGAAGCCGGCAATCGCGGCAAGAACGATCGTCCCCCCGATCAACGCCACGCAAACCAGTGTGACCACGGCGAGGGCACGTCGGGGAGGGGGCAGTCGGTCCGAGAGGGCCGATTGCTCGGCATTGCGCCATTCATAGCGGTCGAGCGCGCGTCCGAGCAGGATCATCATCAGGGCCGTTCCAATCCCAAGAGCGAGCAGGTTGGGCCAGTTCACGCCGGGGAACAGCATGAGGAGAACCGCTTGAGCCAGCGATGTCGGCGCCCAGATCACGAACCAGGAAAACCCGCGCAGCAAGGCCGAGAGCTGCCGGCGTTCAAGGTCGGGATCAATCCGGCCGGCGCAGTCCTGGGCGCCCTTCTGGATCAGGGGCGCCATCAGGCTGACGGCGGCGAAATTGAGCCCCAGCGACAGCGCGTGCCCACCGAAGGCCGTTGCATAATAGCGTCGGCCGCTTGGCTGGTTGGTCAGGAAACGACCAACTTTCCGCACCGAGTCGGATTGCTCGGCGGCTTCTTTAAGGAGCGTGAGTAGGGCGATGAAACTGCCGAAGAAGACCGCGAGATCGAGCGTGGCGAGCAGTTGCGGGCGGCCGTTGGGCTGTTGCAGGAGCGCGATGGTGCAGCCGCAGGCGAGCAGCGCCAGCGCCCATTCCCGCAGCGCGAAGCGAGGCATCGCCGCAATGCACATGCCGACAAAGCCGATCCGGGAGAGCAGCAGGAGTGGGTCCCAGCCCGAGACCAGATGCAGCAGCACCGTGCCCGAGGTGATCGAGAGGGTGCAAAGCGGCAGGGCCCGGGTGAGGCTCATGGGGCGATGCTCAAAAAAACATCGATAAATTCTTTCAATTCGAGATTTTGTCGTGTTATTCATGTCGCAATGCCTGAGCGAGGACCCCGAGAATGCCGAAATTCCATCTGTCCCTTCAACGCGAGACGGCCGAGGCGGGACAGGTCGTGGAAGCGCCGGGCGTTTTCGGGGCGATCTGGCCGGTCACGGGTCGGCTGTCCATCGAGGGAAACGGGACCGATGCGCCGGACGGTACGGAGTTCCTGCAGGGGCGCAAGCATATTCGCGCCGTTGACAGCCCGGCGACCTGGTTGCGCTTCAGCCTGAGTGATGCGGCCCCCGAATCCGCGACACTGCTTCGCTGCGACGAGGTCGATATCGAACAGGAACGCGTTCTTTTGCGCCTGGACACCGTGACCTTTCCGCCCGGCGCCGTTGCCTGGCGCCACGTTCATCCCGGGCCGGGGATCCGGCACCTGCTGCAGGGGGATCTCACGTTGAAGGCGGATGACCACGAGGTCAGGATGCGCGCAGGGGAGAGCTGGTTCGAGGCGGCGCATTCGCCAGTTCGGGCAAATGCCAGCACAGACGCCCCGAAGACGGCTTTCGTCCGCTTCATGATCCTGCCGATTGCCCTTCAGGGACAGCCGAGCATCCAGATCCTTGATTCCGACGATCTTGAGAAGCCGCGCCTCCAGGTGACCCGCCGCTTTATCGATCAGGTCGTCCGCCTGCCTCACGGGCGCTGATCGGAGAGGGCGGAGCCGCGCCAGTCCGGATCGGGCTCGACCGGTTCCGAGACGAAGCCCGCCGCCTTGATCGCCTTGATGGCGCAATACTCGTCCTTCTCGGACGTGTCGCCGCTGATGCCGACCGCTCCGATGGTCACGCCCGCCTCATCCTCGATCAGCACACCGCCGGGGACCGGGATCAAGCGCCCGTCGGAAGCCGTCGCGAGGGCGGATTGAAAACTCGGCCGGGCGGCGAGCCTGTCGCGGATCAGCCGGCTGGAGATCCCCATGCCGAGCGCGCCCCAGGCCTTGCCGAAGGCCACGTCGAAGCGCACGAGGCCCGAGCCATCTTCGCATTTCATCGCGATCATCTTGCCACCGGAATCGAGCACGACAACGGTCATGGGCAGCATGTCTTCGGCACGGGCGCGCCTCAGGGCTTCGTCGACGATCCGGGATGCGGATTCGAGGGGCAGGCTTGCTTGCAGACGCATGGGGACTCCTTCAGTTTCTCATCAGGTCCGGCAACCAGGTGACGATTTCCGGGAAAGCCAGAAGAACCGCGATCGTGATCACATCGGCGACGAAAAAGAGCGCGATACCGCGGAATACATCCGTTAGGGCGATGTCCGGGCGCACGCCGTTCACGACGAAGCAGTTGAGACCGATGGGCGGCGTGATCAGGCAGACCTCGGCCATCTTCACGACGATGATCCCGAACCAGATCGAGTCGAAGCCGAGCGCGGTGACGGCCGGGTAGACCACCGGCAGGGTCAGCAGCAGCATCCCGATGGCGTCCATGAACATGCCGAGCACGGCATAGGCGAGCAGGATGCAGATCATGATGACCATGGGCGGGACATCGAGCGAAACGATCCAGGTCGTGAAGGCTTCGGGCAGGCCGGAGAAGCCGAGGAATCGCACGAAGATCAGCACGCCCCAGATAAGCGAGAAGATCATCACCGTCAGCTTGGCCGATTCCATCAGTGAGCCACGGATCGCGCTGAAGGAAGTGCCGCGCAGCAAAGCGATGCCAAAGACCACAGCAGCGCCGAGCGCGCCGGCTTCGGTGGGGGTGGCCCAGCCGGCATAGATGGCGGATATGATGATGGCGACGACGGCGAAGATCGGCGAGACGCCCGGTAGGGACTTGATCCGGTCGCCCCAGGTATAACCGGTGACGGCGGGGGCGTGCTCGGGTTTGATCATCGCCCAGACGATGATGATGCCGGCATAGATCAGCGCCGAGACGATGCCGGGCAGGAAGCCCGCCAGCAGCAGAGCGCCGACAGATTCCTCGACGATGATGGCGTAGATCACGATGATCGCCGAGGGCGGGATCAGCGTGGCGAGCGTGCCGCCCGCGGCGACAACGCCTGCGGCCATCTTCCGGTCATAGCCGTATTTCAGCATCTCCGGGATGGCGACACGGGAGAAGACGGCGGCTGTTGCCGTGGACGCGCCGGAGACGGCGGCAAACCCGGCGGTGGCGAAGATCGTCGCGACCGCCAGCCCGCCGGGCACCCAGCCGACCCATTTGCGCGCCGCGTCGAAGAGCTGTTGGGTCATGCCGGCATGGAAGGCCAGGAAGCCGATGAAGATGAACATCGGCAGTACCGAGAGCGCGTATGTTGAGGATTTGGAATGCGGGATGGTGCCGACGACCCCGGCCGCCGGCCCCCAGCCGAGCAGTTCGATCAAACCAAACAGACCAACGGTTGCCGCGGCGAAGACCACGCGCACCCCGACAAGGATCAGGCCCATGAGTGCCGCAAGCGCGATCAGACCGACGAGGAAAGGGTCCTCGAAACCGATGCCAAGGATCATGTCCGGCTCTCCCCATCATCGGTCGAAACGCCGCCTGTGGCTTCGTGGATTTCATCCTGTGCCTGCTCCGCGACGTCCTTGACGGTGACCACGGCGACCTTCGCTTTTGACGGATCGAGGAAGAGACGCAGGTAGCCGAAAAGCTGGAGCGCCAGGCGCAGCCACCAGATCGTAAAGGCGATCGGCACGATGAGCTTCGACGGCCAGACCGGAAACTCGGCGTCAATCGTGGTGTCGCCTAGCGTGTAGGAGCGCCAGAAATGGCCGGCGCTGTACCAGATCAGCACCCCGATGATGAACATCGCGACAAGCGTGCCGAAGACCTCCATCGCCCAGAGGTTCCGGCCCCGGACCCGTCCGACAAGCAGTTCCATGCGGATATGCGCGCCAAGTCGCTGGCAATACGCTGCGCCGAGGAAGGCCATGCTGGCCATCGAAAGCTCGACGAGGTCGATATAGCCCGTGATCGGCGTGTTGAAGGCGGTCCTGAGGATGATCTGGGCCACGCCCAGCACCATCAGGAGGAGGATGGCCACCGCCGCCACCATGTTGGCGGCATTCTCGAGCGGCTCCAGCGCCCGGCTGGCTCCCGCAAGCGCCCCGTTTGAATCCGTGCTGTCCGACATGCTTGTTCCTGCTGGTTGAGGGGCGCCACGCGGTCGCGGCGCCCCTGGCCCGAATTACTTCGCGGCGTCTTCGGCATATTGCCAAACGGCGTCGAAGAGACCCTGTGCGTCGAACTTGTCCTGGTTGTCGGCAATCCAGGCGTCCCAGACCGGCTTGCCGGCCTTCTCGCGGAACTCGGCCAGCTGCTCTTCGGAATAGGTCACCTTGGTGAGATTGGCCTCGAACTCGGGCAGGTTCTTCTTGTCCTGCTCGGCATAGGCGGTCTGGGTGACATCCATGACCATGTCGCGCTGGCTCATCAGGAACTCCTGATATTGCGGCGGCAGCGCGTCATAGGCGGTCTTGTTGAAGATCCAGCCGCATTCCGAGGTGCCCGGCGCGAGGTTCGAGGTGAACCAGTCGGCCTCCTCGTTGATCTTGAAGGCGACATGGGCATAGGTGTAGGGGAAGGCCGCCGCGTCGACCGCGCCGCGCTGGAAGGCGGTCGAGGTCTCGCCCGCGGGCAGCGTCTGCTTAACAGCGCCAAGCTTCTCCATCGCCGAGCCGAGTCCGCCGCCTGCGCGCACGCGCATGCCTTCCCAGTCGCTCAGCTCGTTAGGCGCGTCGCCCTTGCCGAGGATCTCGTATTGCGGCAGCAGGCCGGAGACGTAGGGAACCGCGTTCCACTTCTCCATGTCGGCGACGATCGCGGGATGTTCGAACAGCTTCGAGCGCACTTCCTTGTCGACCGCCGGATCGCCCAGCGGCAGGAAGGGCAGCGAGAAGACCATCCAGGCGGGGTTCTTGCCCGGGTGATAGAAGTTGCAGATCGCGGCGCCTTCAAAGGCATTCAGCTTGAGTCCGTCAAGGTTCTCGCGCGCCTGGCTGAGCTGGCCGCCATAGAAGATCTTGATCTGGAAATTGCCATCCGTCTCCTCGGCTGCCTTTTTTGCCATCTCTTCCATCCCGGCAGAAAGCGCCCGCGGGTTGCCCCACATCGATATTTTCCAGAAGACCTTGGGGCCCTCGATATTGGCCGCCACGGCCCCGGTTGCTGAAAGCAGGGTGCAGGCAGCAAGCCCGCCAGCGATCATCTTGCGAAATTTCATGGTGTCCTCCCAGACTGTCACAGGCACGTCTTTGCGTGCGCTGACTCAACGCATAGCATTATTATCGATTTTTTTTCAAATAGTATATTTTTATCGTCACGGCTTCGTAAGAGCCCCGAAGTGTGACGGGGCCGGGGCCTCGTTCCTTTTCTGGAGAACATGCTGGACGCAGGGAGTCCCGGGGCAGAGGAAAGCGCAGGGCGTCGGAAGCAGGCGGTCAAGGGTCGGCGGCGAGACCGGTCTCGTTTGCCTCTCTGCGCTAGTTCCCGCAGATCCCCTGAAGTGCGACCCAGTCGCTGTCCTCCAGCACCGGCTTGCGCTTGCCACCGGCCCGCATGGGGTCCGCCTCGATCAGCCCCAGCACGGTCTCGCCGGTCAGGTCCAGCGCATAGGCATAGGGGGTCGAGGCGACATTGGCGGCGGCGAAGCGGTCGAGCAAGGCGCCATCGGGGATGGTTGCGGGAACGCGGGCCGTGAGGGTCTCGGCATAGGCGCGCAGGGTCTCGTCCTTCAGGTGGCCGGTGGTCAGAAGCCGCAGCGTCGGCACGATTCCCGCCGTTTCCAGCACCGCTTCCAGAGGATCGGTCCTCGCTTGTCGCTCGCTCTCGGCCAGGATGTACCCGGCAACGACATCGGGGCTTTCGTGATCCTCCACCAACGCGCGGTCGAGGAGCATGAGGCCACCGGGCAGTGAAACGATGGAATGGATACCCTCGGGCAGAACCAGCAGGCCGCCCTTGCCCGGCGGCAGCAGGCGGGCATGCAACCGGGCCAGCGCTGCATCCCCGCGGCGGCTGCGGCAAGGGCTGCCGGAGACGCGGCCGATGGCTGTGAAGAGTTGTGTGCCGATTTCGGTGCGCGTGGCCTTGGGGACAACCGAAAGCGTGTGGCGTGTCAGGGCGCCGGGCAGCCAGAGCGTGGCCGCGGCCAGCAGCAGGACGAGGCTGAGGCTCAGCAATACCAACCGCAACCGCCCCTCGCGCGGCCGGGATCGCAGGATCGCGGATCGCACGGTCTCGATCGCCTCGACCATGGCCTCGTCGTCGATCTCCAGCGTTTCGCTGCCCTCGGCTGAGGGCGTGTAGAGCGCCGGCTGTTCGCCGCGATTGATCCGGACGACGGCGGCCAACGACCAGTGACTGAGGGCGCTGCCATTGCGATCGGCAATGACCAGAGACGTGTCGCCAAAGGACACGATCACGTCCTGGCGTTGCTCCTCCGGCAAGGGGCGCCAGACGCCAGGGCATTCCAGCCGGCTGTATTTTGTGAGCGCTGTCATGGGCCTGCTCCGCCTCTTTGACCGTTAGGATAGCCGAGCCGGGGCGCGGGAACAATCATGCGCGTTGTCAAGCCGATTGCGGCAGAATCAGGAAGCCAAATTGCTCGAATGCACGCCGATTTGCCGGTTTTGGTCGCCAATCCGGAAACGATCCGGGCGTAGGTGGCGCATTGGATCCATTTTGAGGCCGCTCGCCCCAAAGTTGTCACTTTGCGGGCGAATTGCTGTCCGTTCGGTTGTGTCTTGTTAACGACGATGAGGAGCGATGCAGGCGCAACTGGGCAAGAGGGAAGACGTGATGTTGGACTGGGCTATCAGGGCGAAGCGGATGGGCGGCAGGCTCGAGGAGTCCGCGCCATCGAAAACGGATCTGCCGAGCGGCCTCGTCGCGGGAACCATGGTGGCGACGATCGAAGGCTGGGTTCCGGTCGAACAGATTTGCGTCGGAGACAAGGTCGTGACCTTCGATGATGGAGCCCGGGAAGTGACCGGGGTGACCCGACGGCTTTTCCCGCTCCGCGAGAATGACGCGGTGCAACCGTTGCTGTCTCTGCCCGTGGGGCTTGTCGGCAATCAGCGTCGGATCCTGCTGCCGGAAGCGCAGGCGATGATCGTCGAGAGTGACTTGGCAGAACAGATACTGGACGATCCTTTCGCGGCCGTGCAAGCCGCTGCGCTCGCGGTGCTTCCCGGCGTGGAGAAGGGGCTGCCGGACGGGCGCGTCGTCGTCGTGACGGTTTCCTTCGAAGAGGACCAGATGATCTTCGTCGAAGGCCAGGCGCTGGCCTATTGCGCGGCCGCGCGCCGGGTCTGCCCGCAATCGTTGGAGGAGGCGATCTGGACCGACACCAACCAGCGTTACACCGTGCTGTCCGGAGAGGAGGCGGAACTCGTCGTTTCCGGGATGCTGCCGCAGGCGCGAAGCCGCGAGGCGCAAGGGCCAACCATCCCCGGACCACAGTTCCTCTGAGCCGTCACACAGTCTGTGCGCCGCCTGCCTGACCGGTTTCGCACGTGCCGCGCCTTGCTCTGAGGTCAGCCTTTCAACCAGCCATCCAGCTTGCCCTCATCGGGCAGCCCGCCGGCGTGGACCAGCTTGCCGTCGACGCTGATGCCTGGGGTGGACATGACGCCCGCCATGGCAATCTCGCGCGGGTCGGTCACCTTTTCGACCTCGACCTCCTCGCCAAGTGCGGCGGCACGGTTGTGGACCATTTCCGCGGTGGTTTCGCAGCGTTTGCAGCCAGGGCCGTAGACCTTGATGGATTTCATGTCGCTTCTCCTCAGAACAGAAGGTTGAACAGGACGCCGACCAGCAGGATGCCGCCGCCGACAACCCCGATGAAGACGGCGATCAGGCGCAGGGTCAGGACCTGACGCAGGATGATCATCTCGGGGAGAGAGAGCGCGATGACGCTCATCATGAAGGCCAGCACCGTGCCGAGGGCTGCGCCCTTGCCGAGCAGCGCCTCGACGATGGGGATGACCCCGGCGGCGTTGGTATACATGGGGATGCCCAGAACAACGGCCGCCGGGACGGACCACCAGGCATCGGCGCCCATGATGCGCACCATCAGCTCTTCGGGCACATATCCGTGGATCAATGCGCCCATGCCGATGCCGAGCAGGATCCAGAGCCAGACCTTTCCGAAGATCTCGCGCACCGCGTCCAGCCCGAGCCGGTAGCGGTGGACCAGGGTGAGCTTTTCGTCCTCCGGTGCATCTATCGCCGAGGCCCCGGCATGGATTTCGCGCACCCAGTCCTGCAACCAGCCCTCGAGGTTCAGCTTGCCGATGACGAAACCCGCCACGATGGCAATCCCGAGACCAAAGACGAGATAGGTCGCCGCGACCTGCCAGCCGACCAGCCCGACAAGCAGCACCAGCGCCACCTCGTTGACCATGGGCGCCGCGATCAGGAAGGAGAAAGTGACGCCCAACGGCACACCTGCCGAGACGAATCCTATGAAGAGCGGCACCGCCGAGCAGGAACAGAAGGGTGTCAGCACGCCGAGCCCGGCGGACATCACATTGCCCACGCCTTCGCGTTTGCCCGAGAGCAGGGCGCGGGTCTTTTCCGGGCTGAAGAAGCTGCGCACGACGCCCATGGCGAAGACGATCAGCGTCAGCAGCATCATGACCTTGGGCACGTCATAGAAGAAGAAGGCCAGTGCTTCGCCCGTGTGGCTGTGCCGCTCCACGGGGAGCCGGGAGACCAGCCATTCGGACAGCGGAATCAACTGCCCATAGATCATCCACCACGCGACCAACGCTGCCACCACGCCCACATGCCAGCTCCAGTCCGGTCGACCTTGCGCCGGACCGGGATGCGTTTCGACACTCATGCCGCGTCCCTTTCTGCGAGAGCTTCAGCCGCCAGAACCGCGTCGATCACGGCGGCAAGCTCTGGGGCGAGATCGGGATGGCGCCGGTACTTGACCCATTGCGCATCCCGGCGGTCGGTGATGATCCCGGCCAGCTTCAGTGTTTTCATATGGCGCGACATCCGGCTCTGCGTCGCGTCGAGCCGCTCCATCAGCTCGCAAACACAGTGTTCGCCGCCATCCCAGACAATCCTGAGCGCGGCGCGGCGGACCGGGTCGGCAAGAGCTGTGAGAAAGGACTGCATCGATTCCTCCGAATGCTTATGCGTCAGGGCGCATATGCGCTCAGCCGAGTGTTTGCGCAAGCACTTTCTTGTCGCAGCCGCGCGCGCGGGGCGATCCGGGATCGCAGGCGGTCTTTCGCCGGTTTTCTTGCAACGACGCCAACGGCATATGCTTTTCTAAAAACTCCCGCTTTCCTGCATTGAACAATGTCCATGACGTGCTTACCCTATCGTCAACGATAATGATGGAGTGCACCGAGGTGTCCGACACCCGCCTGAGCTTCAAAGAGATGTGCGCGAAGTTCGACGTAACCCCGCGCACCCTTCGCTACTATGAATATATCGAACTCCTCCAACCCGAGAAGGAGGGCCGATCGCGTTGGTACACTCCGCGCGAGGTTGCGCGGATGACGTTGATCCTGCGCGGACGCCGCTGGGGATTCAGCCTCGAGGAATTGCGGCAATGGCTGCTGATCTACGAAGAAGAGGGCGTGCGCCCACAGCTTGAGACCTGGGTCGAACTTGCCGACAGCAAGCTTGATGAACTCAACCGCCAGAAGGCCGAGCTGGAAGAAGCGATTCTCGATCTCAAGAAGGTTCGCGACGAGACCGCCGCAAGCCTGACCTAGCGTGGAGAACGATAATCCGATGCCCAAAGCCCCGTTCAACCCGATTGCCAAAGCGCTTCGACCCCTTGGGGCAAAGGGCGCACCGCGATTCTGCCGGCAGTGGCAAGGCGCCATTTCATGACGCAGCGTTTAGCTTACGCGAACGTAAAGCAGGATGTAAGAAGGTCCCGGAACGCAAGTGCCGGGGTCGCATGAGAATCCGCAGCTGCGGAGAGGAAGAAAGATGAGCGACGAAACCACGATGACCATTCGCCAGATGTGCGACACCTACGATGTGACCCCGCGCACATTGCGTTTCTATGAAGCAAAGGAACTGCTGTTTCCGATCCGGCAGGGCACCAAACGGCTGTTTACGCGCCGTGACCGGGCCCGGCTGAAGCTGATCCTGCGCGGCAAGCGCTTCGGTTTCAGCCTGGAGGAGATCCGGCAGCTTCTGGACCTGTATAACGTGGGCGACCAGCAGGCGACGCAGCTTGCCAGGACCTATGAACTGGCAACGCAACGCCTGGCCGACATGGTGCATCAGCGCGAGGAACTCGACGAAGCGATCGACGACCTCAAGCGGCAGCTGGACTGGGGCGCACAGCGCCTCGAGGAGCTGCATGCCAAGGCGGCCGCGGAGTAAACTCGACGACCGATCCCGAGGGAGGACATCCATGCCGAGCTACACGGCTCCTGTGAACGACATTCAGTTCGTCCTGCACACGCTTCTCAAGGCGTCCGCGCAGGATATTCCCGGCTATGACGAGTTGGAGGCGGATTTCACCGCCGCCGTGCTCGAAGAAGCCGGAAAGATCGCCTCCAACGTGATCGCGCCGCTCAACGAGGTCGGTGACAAGGAAGGCTGCGTGCTGGAAAACGGTGTCGTCCGCACCCCCACGGGCTTCAAGGACGCGTTCGAGCAGATGAAGGAAGGCGGCTGGACCGCGCTGGACTGTGACCCTGACTACGGTGGACAGGGCATGCCGGTGATCCTCGGCACCGCTGTTGGCGAGCTGTTCTCCGCGGCGAACCAGGCTTTCACCATGTACCAGGGCCTGACCCATGGCGCCTACTCCGCCATTCATGCCCATGGAACAGATGCGCAGAAGGCGAAGTGGCTGCCGAAGATGGTCTCCTGCGAATGGACCGGCACCATGAACCTGACCGAGCCGCATTGCGGCACAGATCTTGGGTTGATGCGGACCAAGGCGGTCCCGCAGGAAGACGGCAGCTTCAAGGTCACGGGACAGAAGATCTTCATCTCGGCCGGCGATCACGACATGTCCGACAACGTGATCCACCTTGTATTGGCGAAGATCCCCGGCGGTCCGGACGGCATCAAGGGCGTCTCGCTCTTCATTGTTCCGAAATACCTCGTCGATGAAGACGGCAAGGTGGGTGCGTCCAACGGGGTCTCCGTGGGCAAGCTCGAAGAGAAGATGGGCATCCACGGCAACTCGACCTGCGTGATGAATTTCGACGATGCGACAGGCTACCTGCTGGGGCAGGAGCACAAGGGCATGCGGGCGATGTTCACGATGATGAACGAGGCGCGTCTGGGCGTGGCCATGCAGGGCATGGCGCAGGCCGAGGCCGCCTATCAGAACGCGGTGATCTATGCCAAAGACCGCCTGCAGGGTCGCGCCGTTACCGGCACTGAGAACCCGGACGGCCCCGCCGATCCGCTGATCGTGCACCCGGATATTCGCCGGAACCTCATGGACCAGAAGAGTTTCATCGAAGGCGCGCGCGCCTTCATGCTCTGGGGCGCGAATCTGCTCGACAAGTCCCACCGCTCGGGCGACGCGCAAGCCGAGGGTCTGGTCTCGCTGCTGACGCCGGTCCTCAAGGGTTTCCTGACCGACAAGGGTCTCGAGATGACCGTGCAGGCACAGCAAGTCTATGGCGGGCATGGCTATATCGAGGATTCGGGCATGTCCCAATTCGTCCGCGATGCCCGGATCACCCAGATCTACGAGGGCGCCAACGGCGTGCAGGCGCTGGACCTCGTGGGCCGCAAGCTGGCCGCCGAGGGTGGCAAGCCGATCATGGGGTTCTTCGAGATGATCAAGAGCTTCATCAAGGAGAATGAAGGCGACGAAGCGCTGAAAAAGGACTTCCTCGACCCGCTCAAGGCGGCGTCCAAGGATCTTCAGGCCGCCGGCATGTTCTTCATGCAGAACGGCATGACCAACCCGAACGCGGCGCTTTCCGGCTCCTATGACTTCATGCATCTCTTCGGCCATGCCTGTCTCGGGCTGATGTGGGCCCAGATGGGACTGGCGGCGAATGAGGCCTTGGCTTCCGGGATCGGGGATGCAAGATTCTACGAGACGAAACTCGCCACGGGGTGTTATTACATGGCGCGCCAGCTTCCCGCGACCGCCCTGCATCTTGCCCGCATCCAGAGCGGCGCGGAGCCGGTCATGTCGCTGCCCGCGGAAGCGTTTTGATCGGAAGGGAAGACAATGGTCAAACGCCTGCGCTACACGCGGCGGCTCAATATCTCGCTCAACGAGGACGCTTTCCGGCGGCTTCGGAAATTCAGCGAGGAGGCCGGGCTGACGCAGGATGAGGCTCTGGTCTTCCTGTTCGAGAATTTCGGCAGCGTGACGGATGACGAAGCGCTGCCGCACCGGCTTCGCCTGTTCAAGGCGGAGCTGGAGGATCGCAAGAAGTAGTCGCCAATCATAGCGTTTCGCCTTCAACCCGGCATCTTGTATCGGCTTTTGCGTTCAAGGCGCAGCCGAGAGACAGCGAAAGATGGTGCCGTTGCAAGACGAAATGCTTCAACCAGGGAGAGACGCCCGGACCGGGTTTTTCAAACCGTCAGCAGAGACCGGACGACGCCCTGCCTCATCGGCCCCGAGACGAGCCAAGGAGGCAGGACGGATGCGGCCATCGGCTCCCCAGCCTGTACCGCATCCGGTTTCTAGGCCGGGAAGGGTTAACAGATCCTTTCCCGGCACTGCTTTCGCGAAGAAAAACCGAGGGTTCCCGGTGTTCAGGAGGACAAGAAATGACACTGAAACTGCATTGTTTTGGAGAATCCGGGCATTCCTACAAGGCCGCGCTGGCTCTTGAACTGTCGGGGCTGGACTGGGAGCCGGTCTATGTGGACTTCTTCAACGGCGGATCGCGCAGCGAAGACTACCTCGCCAATGTCAACGAGATGGGCGAATGCCCGGCGCTGGTAGACGGCGATCTGACGCTGACGCAATCGGGGGTGATCCTCGACTACCTGAGCGAGAAGACGGGCAAGTTCGGCGGCGCGGATGCGGCTGAGCGGCGCGAGGTGCTGCGTTGGATCCTGTGGGACAATCACAAGATGTCGAGCATGGCCGGCGTGGCACGCTTCCTGCTGAACTTCGTCCCCGAGGAGAAACGCCCGGCCGAGGCAACCGCCTTCATTCAGGGCCGTTTTCTCAATGCCTGCAAACTGTTGGACCGCCACATGACGGGACGTGACTGGGTCGCAGGACGGGACGTCACCAATGCGGATTTCTCCTGCTGCTCCTATCTTTTCTATCCCGAGCCCTTCGGTTTCGACCGTGCGGCCTACCCGAATATCGACGCCTGGCTGGACCGCATCGCGGCGCTTCCGGGCTGGAAACACCCCTATGACCTGATGCCCGGCTCCCCTGCGGACCGCGTGTGAAACCGGGCTTGAGAGAGGACAGATCATGACTGAAGCTTATATCTATGATGCGGTGCGCAGCCCGCGCGGCAAGGGCCGCAAGGACGGCGCGCTGCATGAGGTGACCGCAGCGCGGCTCTCCGCGCTGATGATGAATGCGATCAAGGACCGCAATGGGCTCGACGGGCACTTCGCCGAGGACGTGATCTGGGGCAACGCCACGCAGGTCAAGGAACAGGGCGGCTGCCTTGCACGGACCGCCGTGCTCGCCTCCGATCTCGACGAGCGCATTCCGGGTCTGTCGATCAACCGCTTCTGCGCCTCCGGCATGGAAGCGGTGAATCTCGCAGCAAACCAGATCAAGGGCGGGGCAGGGCAGGCCTATATTGCCGGCGGTGTCGAGATGATGTCTCGCGTGGCGATGGGCTCGGACGGGGCGGCAATTGCCGTCGATCCCTCCATCGCGATGAATGAGTATTTCGTCCCGCAAGGCATCTCCGCCGACATCATCGCCACCGAATACGGCTTCTCCCGCGAGCAGGCCGACGCGCTGGCCGTGGAATCGCAGCGCCGCGCTGCCGAAGCCTGGGCCGACAACCGTTTCGAGAAATCCATCGTTCCTGTGCTCGACCAGAACGGGCTGATCATCCTCGAGCGCGACGAATACATGCGCCCGGGCACCGGAATCGAGGATCTCGCCAGGCTCAACGCGTCCTTCGAGCAGATGGGCAAGGCCATGCCCGGCTTCGACAAGGTCGCGCTGATGAAATACCCGCATCTTGAGGCGATCACCCATATCCACCATGCCGGCAACAGCTCGGGCATCGTGGACGGCTCCGCGGCTGTTCTGGTGGGCAGCAAGGAGTTCGGCGAAGCCAACGGCTTGAAGCCACGCGCCCGCATCCGCGCAACCGCCAAGATCGGGCTCGACCCGACCATCATGCTGACCGGTCCGGTGCCGGTCACCGAGAAGATCCTCGCCGATAGCGGCATGGCGATCAGTGATATCGATCTTTTCGAGGTCAACGAGGCTTTCTCGGCTGTCGTGCTGCGCTTCCTGCAGGCCTTCGAGGTCGATCCGGCGCTGGTCAACGTCAATGGCGGGTCCATCGCAATGGGTCACCCGCTGGGCGCAACCGGTGCTATCATCATCGGGACCCTGCTCGACGAGCTGGAGCGCAGCGGCAAGGAAACCGGCCTTGCCACGCTCTGTGTCGCCTCGGGCATGGGAGCTGCAACCATCATCGAACGGGTCTGACATGTCACTTTCAAGGATCGGCGAACAGGAACTTATGTCCCGGGTTCACAACTTCCTCTCGGAAACCCGCAGGGATATCTCGGCAGGCCGTCTCGAAGCGGTGCTGGCGCGCTATGCCCGTCCGCTGGTCCTTGTGCATGACGGCTTCACAGAGACGCTCGAAGACGAGGAGGCGCTGCGCGGCCATGCGCTACGTGTCGCCGAGCTGTCCGACGACACGCATGAGCCCATCTGGCGACAAGAGATCGCCAATATCCAGGTACTTGACCCCACCCTCCTGGCCGTGACGGCCGAGGTGTACCGGGTCGATATCGGGGCCCACCCGCTGCCGAAAGTGCGCCAGACGCTGGTGCTGCGCCGGCTCGGGGAAACATTCCAGATCGCGGCGATCCTGAACCCGATTCGCCACGACACGCTCAACAGTCCCGCGCCCGAAGAGGGCGGCGGCCAGTAATCCCTCAGGGAGACAGACATGACCGATTTTACCATGAATGTCGGCGCCGACGGCGTCGCCATCATCACCTGGGACACCCAGGGCAAGTCGATGAACGTGATGAACGAGCAGGGTTTCATCGATCTTGACGCGCTGATTGACGAGGTGCTTGCAACTGACGAGATCAAGGGCGCTGTCATCACGTCCGGCAAGAAAGGCAGCTTTGCCGGCGGGATGGACCTCAACATCATCGCGAAGATGAAGGAAAATGCCGGGGACAATCCTGCCAAGGGACTGTTTGACGGCGTGATGAACATGCATGCCATCCTGCGCAAGATCGAGCGCGCCGGGATGGACCCCAAGACCAACAAGGGCGGCAAGCCGATCGCGGCGGCATTGCCGGGAACGGCGCTCGGCATCGGGCTTGAGATTCCGCTCGCCTGCCACCGCATCTTTGCCGCCGACAATCCGAAGGCCAAGATCGGCCTGCCGGAGATCATGGTCGGCATCTTCCCCGGCGCTGGCGGCACCACGCGGCTCTCGCGCAAGCTCGGAGCGATGGGCGCCTCGCCGCTGCTGCTCGAAGGCCGGTTGAACAATCCGAAGAAAGCCAAGATGACCGGTGTGGTCGATGAGGTTGTGGCGCCTGAGGAACTGGTCGAAAAGGCCCGAGAATGGGTGCTGAGCAACCCCAAGATCGTCAAACCATGGGACGAGAAGGGCGAAAAGATCCCCGGCGGCGCGCCCTATCACCCGGCGGGCTTCATGACCTATGTCGGCGCCTCCGCCATGGTCAACGGCAAGACGCAGGGCGTCTACCCGGCCGCAAAGGCGCTGCTCTCGGCGGTCTATGAGGGCGCGCAGGTCGATTTCGACACGGCCATTCGCATCGAATGCCGTTGGTTCGTCAATGTGCTGATGAACCCGTCCTCTTCTGCGATGATCCGGTCGATCTTCATCAACAAGGAAGCGCTGGAGAAAGGCGCGAACCGTCCTGACGTCGAAGACCAAACCGTGTCGAAGGTCGGTGTGCTCGGCGCGGGCATGATGGGCGCGGGCATCACGCTGGTCTCGGCGCAGGCCGGGATTGATGTCGTGCTGCTCGACCAGAGCCTTGAGGCCGCCGAGAAGGGCAAGGCCTATACCGCCGACTATGCCGACAAGGGGATCAAGCGCGGCAAGACCACGCCGGAGAAGAAAGAGGCTCTGCTCTCGAAGATCACCGCGACCAATGACTACAATGATCTGGCCGGCTGCGACCTGATCATCGAGGCGGTCTTCGAGGATGTGGCCGTAAAGGCCGAAGTGACGAAAAAGGTCGAAGAGGTCGTGGGCGCTGATTGCATCTTCGCCACCAACACGTCGACCCTGCCGATCACCGAGCTGGCCAAGGCCAGCAAGCGGCCCGAGCAGTTCATCGGCATCCATTTCTTCTCGCCGGTCGAGAAGATGCTGCTGGTGGAGATCATCAAGGGTGCCGAGACCGGCAGCCGTGCCGTGGCCAAGTCGCTCGACTATGTGCGCCAGATCCGCAAGACGCCGATCGTCGTCAATGACGAACGCTTCTTCTACGCCAATCGCTGCATCCTGCCCTATACCAACGAGGGCATCCGGATGATCAAGGAGGGTGTGAACCCGGCGCTGATCGAGAATGCCGCCAAGCTGGTCGGCATGCCGCTGGGGCCATTGCAGCTCACCGACGAGGTCTCGCTCGATCTCGGTGCCAAGATCGCCAAGGCGACCAAGGCGGCGATGGGCGACGCCTATGACGATGCCAGCGACGACATCGTCTTCGGCATGGTCGAGGCCGGGCGGCTGGGCCGCAAGGCGGGCGCGGGTTTCTATGACTATGACGTCAAGGGCAAGCGGACGGGCCTGTGGAGTGGTCTGGCCGAGCAATACCCGCTGGCCGAGGAGCAGCCGAGCCTGACCGAGGTGCAGCACCGCCTGCTCTTCGTGCAGGTGTTGGAGGCCGTGCGCGCGCTGGAAGAGGGCGTCCTGGAAGATATCCGCGAGGGCGATGTCGGGGCGATCCTCGGCTGGGGCTTCGCGCCCTGGTCCGGTGGGCCGTTCTCCTGGCTCGACATGCTGGGCACGCCCTATGCGGCAGAGCGGACGGCGGAGCTTGCCGAGACCTATGGCGCACGTTTCGCGACGCCAATGCTGCTCAAGGAGATGGGCGAGAAGGGGCAGAGCTTCTACGGCCGGTTCGGGCTGAAGGACGCGGCAGCGGCCTGATCCTTTCCGGATCTCAACGAGATTGGGGCGCGCCTTCGGGCTAAGCATTCCGCCGTAGGGGACATATAGGTGAGACAGTATCAAGGCCCTGCCGATGACAGCCGGTAGGGTCTTGATCTTTTGTGATTTTTTCACGCAATCGTCAGATTTTTCGGGACTGTTGCCCGTAGGAATACTTACGGGCAACACTCAATGGGAAAATACTCTCAAGATTTTCGGTCTCAGAAAAACGGCCAATGTGGACCAGTCAGGTCTTAATAACATCTGCGGCATGCCGATCAGCAGAGACTTCATCAAGCAGGTCTTCTTCACAATTGACAGGGTCCTGCACTCACCCAGCAAGGGAAAACTCATAGATCCCGACAGTGAAGATCAGATCTTCGCGCGGATGACACTGGGGGATTTGTCAAGACTCATGGTCACTGGCTGGAGAAAATGTCGGGGGGTGTTCAGGCCGGACAATGAACTTGGCTTTGCGCTGGACAAAAGTGCTTTCCAAACGCGCATCAAGTTGGTGCGCGATGCCAGGAACGAAGTTTTTCACAGCAATCCTATCCGAAATCGGACGAAGGTGTTTGCCGCTGCAGAAGTTCTTCTGGACGCCCTCGACATCCATCTCGGGGACTTCGATGCTGACCTGAAGTCGTCGACATATGTCCGTGCGCCAGCCGCAACCAGTCGAACCGATCGGCATCGCATTCCGGCTCGGGAACTTCCCAGGATCAAGCCGCTGGGGTGAGCCGCTACATGAGCAAGGTCAAATATGTCGTGCGCGAGCGAGATGGGCCGGTTTCGGGCCACATCTCATTTCTCACTAACCTATGTCCCCTACGGCGGAATGCTTAGGCCTTCGGGGGCACCCTTTTTCATGTGAGCTGGGGCCGTGATACCGCAGGAGTGGCCTAGTCCTTCGGGCGCAGGGTCAGCCAGATCAACGCGCCGCCGGCCAAGGCAAGGAAGGGCGCCATGGCGAGGTTGACCGATACCCAGCCGGTTTGGGTGTCGCCACCCGAGCAATTCATCAGCCCGCCCGAGACCATGGAGGCGACGGCGACGCACCCGAAGACCAGGAAGTCGTTCATCCCCTGCACCCGGCCGCGTTCCTCCGGCGAATGGGCCTGGGAGAGCATGGTCGTGGCGCCGATGAAGCCGAAGTTCCAACCAACCCCAAGCAACATGAGGGCGATGAAGAAATTCGCAAGATCGACGCCCTGCAGCGCCACCGCGCCGGCCGTGGCAAGGATGAGAAGGCCGGTCGAGACGATGGCCTTGACGCCGAAACGTGCGATCAGGTGACCGGTGATGAAGGAGGGCGCGAACATGGCGAGCACATGGGCGGTGACGACGAAGCCCGCCGTTTCCGTCTCGAAGCCGCAGCCGACCACCGCGAGCGGGGTCGAGGTCATGACGAGATTCATCAGCGCATAGGAGACCATGGCGACGATGATCGCGACGAGGATATTCGGGTCCGAGAGCAATTCGCGGCGGCTCCGCCCGGTGGGCATGCCGGCGACGGGGCGGGGCGGTGTCGGGATGTCGAGGAAAAGGAACAGCCCCATGCCGAGGATGTTAATGGCGATGGCGGCGAAATAGGTGCCGAGAAATGGGATGACGAACATATCGGCGAGGCTGGTGCCAAGCGTCGGGCCGATCACGGCGGAGACCAGCCCGCCGGCCAGCACATAGGAGATCGCCTTTGGGCGGAACTCTTCGGAGGCCGTGTCGGCGGCGGCGAAGCGGTAGAAGCCCTGAGCCGAGACATAGATACCTGTGAAATAGGAGCCGAGCATAAAGAGCCCGAAGCTTCCTTTCCAGAGCGCATACGCGGAGATCGAGGCACCGATGACGCCACCGATGCCGCCGATGAAGAAGCCGGTACGGCGGCCGAGCAGTTGCATGGCAGAGGAAAGCCACGGCGCGGTGGTCATGGTGCCGATGACGATCAGCGAGATCGGCAGCGTGGCGAGGCAGACATTTGGTGCAAGCATGCCGCCGGCGAGCCCGGCGACGGTGTAGATCATCGCGACCTGGCTGCCGAGGATGGCCTGGGCGGCGACAAGGATTATCACGTTGCGCTTCGCGCGGGCGTCCTGTGCGGCGGGGGATATGCTGGGCGTCTCTTCCATCGCGATCCGCTTTGCCCGGCTTTGCGGCGCGAGGCAAGGGCGCAGGGATGCACGTTTGCGCATGTTCCGGGCTTTGCGTGTCGGGCGGTGACAGATAGGTTTGATCGGTGGCGCCGTCCCGTGTTGGCGCCGAGGGAGAAGATCGTCTTGAAGCAGGGCTTTGCCGGGATGCGCGATGCGTGAAATTGGCCGGATCATCGAGGGGCAGGAGTGCGTGGCCGAAGGCGCGGCCTGGCTGGCGGCGCGGGAGCCGCGTTTCGCGGTTGCGCTGACGCAGACCGGACCGCTGCCGCTGCGGCTGCGCAAGGACGGTTTCGAAGCGCTGCTGTCGGCGATCGTCAGCCAGCAGGTCTCGGTGGCTTCGGCGACTGCGATCTGGGCGCGGCTGAAGGCGGCGCGGCTGACCGGTCCGCGCAAGATCGGCTGGGCCAGCGAGGAGGATCTGCGTGGCTGCGGCCTGAGTCGCCCAAAGATCCGCTACGCGAAGGCGCTGGCGGCGGCGCGGCTCGACTATGCCGCCCTGCGGGAAACGCCGGAAGCGGAGCTTGTCGCCTTGCTGACGGATGTTCCGGGGATCGGCCGCTGGACGGCGGAGATCTACGCGATGTTCTCGCTCGGGCGGGCGGATGTCTTCGCCCCGGGGGATCTTGCCTTGCAGGAATCCGCGCGGGTTCTGTTCGCATTGGACGGGCGGCCGAGCGAGGCGGCGTTGCGTGAGATGGCAGAAGCCTGGTCTCCCTGGCGCAGCGTGGCGGCGCGCCTGCTCTGGGCCTATTACCGCGTGGCGACAACGCGCGAGGGGATACGCTAGGCGTTCAGGCTCCGAGCAACGGTTGGAGAAAGCGCGCAAGCGGCCTGCGCCATCCATGAAACCGTGCCCAGCGGAGCAAGCCAGATCTCCGTGGACGTCAAACCAGCCCGAATTCCACCGCCCGGATCGCGGCCGTGGTCCGGTCTGCCGTGTTGAGCTTTCGGAAAATCCGACGGTTATGTGTGTCGACCGTATGGCGGGAGATGCCGAGGATCTCGCCGATCACAGCATTGCTTTTGCCAAGGGCAATCCAGCGCAGAACTTCATGTTCTCGCGGGCTCAGGAGCGGCGCTTCAGCTTTGAGCGGGAGGGAGTCGCACAGCTGGGACGCGATCTGTTCGAGGCGATCCGCGATCTGCATGAGCTTTCCGGATAGCGGCGTTCCGTTGTCGCCACGCTGAACCTCCCCGCGCAAATGCGCGAGCGTGTCGCTGAGCTGCTGCAATTCCGCGCCCAACCGGGCCCGGTCGCCCCCGGCCCCCGGGAACTGAGGAGTGGGCGAGCAGGGTGAAGGAGCGATCTGGTTGGTCATGGCGGGGTTCCCGGACGTGGCGGCCCGAAAGTCGGGTCGCATCAATTTGATAGTAAATTGCTTTCATTCAGCGATATGGGGGTCCAGAAGCAATTTGCAACCATAGTGCAATCGAATTCGGCGCCGCCTGCGGTTTTCTGCTCTGGCGAGCCGGCGGGCTTCACGCTAGAGCGGGGCAAAGGAGAGGCGCATGGCCATGGCCAATGTCATTTGCATCAAATGGGGCAGCCTGTTCGGGCCGGAATATGTCAACCGGCTCTATTCGGGTGCCCGACGGAACCTGACCGACGAGGTCCGCTTCTTCTGCATGACCGAAGATGCGGAGGGGTTGCATCCGGATATCGAGCTGCTGGATCTGCCCCGCGAACCCTATCTGGAAAAGATGGACGCCGCGCTGTCGGTCGCCAATCGGCAGGGGGCGATGCGCAAGGTCAGCTTGTTCCGCCCGGGACTGATTCCGGATCTCGAAGGCCCGATCCTCGGCTTCGACCTCGACGTGGTCATCACCGGAAATCTCGACGACCTGCTGTTTTTCGAACCGGGCAAGGTGGCGATGCGCGCGGATTGGGTCGAGGCGCGGCGCGGCCGGAAGACGGGACATGGATCGGTCTTCCGCTATGACCCGGCGCTGCATGGCTGGCTCTATGACACTCTGGCCGCCGATCCGACGGGCGAGGTGGAGAAGGCGCGTGGCTCGGAGCAACGCTACACCTCTATCATCGCGCAGGAGCGCGGAGAATTCGCCTATCTGCCGCCCGACCAGGTCGTGAGTTTCAAGCATGGCTGCCTGCATCTGCCGCCGATGAATTATGTCCGGGAGCCGCGCCTGCCGGAAGCGGCGCGGGTGGTCTGTTTCCACGGCAGGCCGAAGATGAGCGAGGCCGTGGAAGGCTATCACGGCTCGGTCATTCGTCACACGCTGCCCTGCTCCTGGCTTCGGGAGCACTGGATCGAACGGGCGCGGGAGGATCTGGGCCCGGACTGGGGATAAGGTCTTGTGGACCGGTCCGCTCTCCGCCGTGGCAGGATGAGGTTTCAACGGTTGCCGAACAGCGGGCCGGACCTTCCGTCTTGATCCGATGCCAATCCGCGCCCAGCCCGGTGCCACAAACGCTTCGAAATGCTGGCACCACATCCGGAAATCGTGATCATTGGAGCGGCGTTCGGCCACCCGCCCGGCGTTGAACTCTCGCACCACATGTCCGATAAGCCCTGCCATCGCGTCGCCCCCCGGCATCGGGTGTCGCAAACGGGATGACCCCGCGCCCGACCATGGCCAAGAATGGCCGGAAGACCAACCCGGCGGAGATGTCGGGCCCAAGCAACAGGATCCGACCCGTGAGCCAACAGGACCCCCTCGTCATCTTTACCCCCTCCGGAAAGCGTGGCCGCTTTCCCGTCGGCACGCCGGTGCTGCAGGCGGCGCGTCAACTCGGCGTCGACCTCGACTCCGTCTGCGGCGGGCGCGGGATCTGCTCCAAATGCCAGGTCCAGCCGGCCTTCGGCGACTTCCCCAAGCACGGGGTGACCGTGGCGGAAGATGCGCTGTCGGAGTGGAACAAGGTCGAAGCGCGCTATGACGAGAAGCGCGGATTGAAATCGGGTCGGCGGCTCGGGTGCCAGGCGACGATCCAGAGGGACGTGGTGCTTGACGTGCCCCCCGAGAGCCAGGTTCACCGGCAGGTCGTCCGCAAGGCCGCGACCGACCGCGTCATCGAGATGGACCCTGCCACCCGTCTGTTGCTCGTCGAGGTGGGCGAGCCGGACATGCACGAGCCTTCGGGCGATCTCCAGCGCCTGCGCGATGCCTTGCGCGAAGCATGGGAGGTCGAACTGGCCGAGGTCCCGCTGGCGCTGCTGGGCAAGCTGCAACCCGTTCTGCGCAAGGGCGACTGGCAAGTGACCTGCGCCATCCACAACCAGGTCGGTGGTCCCGCGCGCCTGCTCGACATCTGGCCCGGCTATTTCGAGGGCCCGCTCTACGGGCTCGCCATTGATCTCGGCTCGACGACCATGGCCGCACATCTGTGCAATCTTGCCACCGGCGAGGTGCTCGCTTCTTCCGGCCTGATGAATCCGCAGATCCGCTTCGGCGAGGACGTGATGAGCCGCGTCTCCTACGCGATGATGAACCCGGGCGGGGCGGTCGAGATGACGCGCACCGTGCGAGAGGCGCTGGACACTCTTGCCGCCGAGATCGCGACCGAGGCGGGGATCGAACCGGAGGGTATCGTCGAGACGGTGCTGGTCTGCAACCCGGTGATGCATCACCTGCTGCTCGGGATCGACCCGGTCGAGCTGGGTCAGGCGCCCTTCGCGCTGGCCACGTCCGACGCGGTGAATCTCCCCGCCGCCGAGCTTGGCTTCGTCTCAATTCACCCGCAGGCGCGCAGCTATATCCTGCCCTGCATCGCCGGCCATGTCGGTGCGGACGCCGCCGCCGTGGCGCTCTCCGAGGCGCCCGGGGAGCAGGAAGACCTGACGCTGGTGATCGATGTCGGCACAAATGCCGAGATCTTGCTGGGCAATCGCGAGCGCGTGCTGGCCTGTTCCTCGCCCACCGGCCCGGCCTTCGAGGGCGCGCAGATCAGCTCCGGTCAACGCGCCGCGCCCGGGGCCATCGAACGTGTGGAGATCGACCCGGTGACCAAGGCGCCGCGCTTCCGCGTCATCGGTTCCGAGCTGTGGTCCGACGATCCGGGGTTCGAAGCAGCCACGGCGGTGACCGGGGTCACCGGGATCTGCGGCTCCGGCATCATCGAGGCCGTGGCCGAGATGCGCATGGCAGGACTGCTCGACCGCGCCGGCCTGATCGGCTCGTCTGCCCAGACCGGAACGGAGCGCTGCGAGCCCAACGGGCGTACCCATGCCTATCTGCTCCATGACGGTTCCCCCGAGGGCGGGCCGCGCATCACCGTGACTCAGGCCGATATCCGCGAGATCCAGCTCGCAAAGTCGGCGCTCTATGCTGGAGCGCGGCTGCTGATGGACGAGATGGGAACCGAGACGGTCGACCGTGTCGTCCTGGCAGGGGCGTTCGGCGCTCATATCAGCCCCAAACACGCGATGGTGCTCGGCATGATCCCGGATGTGCCGCTCGAGGCCGTCAGTTCGGCAGGGAATGCCGCCGGAACCGGCGCGCGGATCGCGCTTCTCAATCGCACCGCCCGGGCAGAAATCGAGCGTGAGGTCGGCGAGATCACCAAGGTCGAAACGGCCATCGAGCCGCGTTTTCAGGAACATTTCGTTGCCGCCAGCGCTCTGCCCCATGCCTCCGACCCGTTCCCGAATCTCATGAAACTGGTCACGCTTCCGGAGGTCACCTTCAATACCGGCAGCGGTGGAGACGGCGGCGGGGACCGGCCACGCCGGCGGCGGCGTCGCGGCTGAGCCGACGCCCCTTGACGTCAGCGCCCGGGCCTCGTATCCCGAAGCCCTCTTGCGGGTGTAGCTCAATGGTAGAGCAGGAGCTTCCCAAGCTTAAGACGAGGGTTCGATTCCCTTCACCCGCTCCATCCTTTCAGACATCGGCAAACCAACAGCTGAAGATCGCTTCGACAGGCGCTTTGTGCTGTTTGAAGACGGGTCAGAGAGTGGGCGAGCCGCTATGCAAGCCTCGCAAGGCGTTGCACGAAGGGATCTGCTTCCAATCGTGCCTGGGCGCGCGGCGACAATTGCAGGTCGTTGCTCCATTCCGACCCAAGCCGTTGAGCAGCAACCCGTTTGCGTGACACGGCCCGTCCACGCGGCGCACGCGGTGCCGTGCGACTGGCCTCGCACTCCGCCGGTTCGCCGATTTTCGAAAGGGGAGCAAGGACGGCCTGCACCGCCTCGGCTCCGTCAGAGCCATCCGACATTTCCGGAGAATATGGAGCGATCTGGACTGTCGCTTCGGGCTCGTCCGATTTCGAACGCGTTCGCCCGGCGAATACTCCGCGTAGCAGCAGGAAAAGCCCGAGACAGGCAAGAATGCCGGCCGCCGTCAACGGTAGCAAGGCAATATCCGGCTTGCGGGCGCCGAGCGAGGCGCGTGCTACGACGCAGGCCAATGCAAGCCCGAAACAGGCGAAAGCGGCAACGCGCCCATTCGACTTTCGTTCGATCTTTGCGGTTTCATCCATCACGAACTCACCTTCGGTCCTATCATCGGCTTGAATTCTGAAGACAGGATTAACCGGGAAAAAGGGCTGGTTTGTGACCGGGAACAGGTAAAGATTTGGGCGGATTTCTGGCGAATGCGCCCAACTTGAGTGGACCGGACCGCCTTACGGAGCGAAAGGTTCGCGCGCGCATTCAACCGCTTGCATCGGAGGTAGTTCGGGCTGTTCGATGGCGCGGATTGCTGCTTCGGCGAGGAAGCGACCGGCGATCAGCGGCTCCTCGTGGACGGCCATGATCGGCGCCCGGAACATACGCAGGAAGGGCGACGGCTCCTTGGAATAGATATCGATCGTCTCGCCGAGCCGGCGCCCCAGCCGCTCGATCGCCATGGTCGATGCAATCGCCGCGGTTGTCGCGGGAACAATGATGCCGTCAATCGTCGCATCGGCCTGCAGATGCCGCACGAGCGCCGCACTGATGATCTCGCGCTGGTCATGGCTCGTGATTTCGTCGGTCACCGCCAGCCGGGCCTCGGTGCCTGTGACCGCCTCGCGGGCGCCCGCGATCATGTGGCGGCTGTAGCTCTGCGAGAAGGGCGGAGCGACCAGCAGCAGATTTCGCCGCCCGCGCCCGAGAAGGCGGCGCACGGCCTGTCTGCCGAATTCGACATTGTCGAAATCGAAATAGGGATGTTCCTCGCAGCGACCGGAGCGCCCCAGCGTCGCGAAGGGGAAATGCCGGTCGAGCAGGTAATCGACACGGCGATCCTCATGCTCGACCTGGGCGAAGATCACCGCGTCGGCGGAGCGCGTCTCGACGATGTAGCGGATCGGGGCCAGCCGGTCCTCGCCCTCCAGATAGGGGGTGACCGTCATGTGATAAGGCGTGCCCCGCAGCACCTGGGCAACCGAGTTGATGATCCGCCCGGAATGGTCGTCCAGCGCGTCCAGCTCCGAACTCAAAACGATGGAGATGACATTTGTCTTGCCGGTCCGCAGACGGACACCGGCCCGATTCGGGACATAGCCGACCTCGGTCGCGATTCGGCGCACCGTCTGCTTCGTGGCCTCGCCGATATCGGGCGCATCCTTGAGTGCCCGCGACACCGTCGGCACCGCGAACCCACTCAGCTCCGAAATCGTCTTCAGCGTCGGTCGCTTCGATGTCACCGGTACCGCTCCCGTTTCTCAGTCGCAGTTGCCATGCTCCAGACGCTAACAGCAACCGATTTCGCGCCGCCGGGCGGTTTCGAAAAACAGCGAAAAAGGCGGAACGACTCCCTTGATTTAAGAATCTACATCGTTTTAGGCTCTCCCTACAACGTTTTAGTTCTGGGAGGAAGAAACGTGAGAACCATCACCGGACTGCTGGCTGCAACCGCGCTGACAAGCGCCTCCGCCGCCTTTGCGACCGATCTTGAAGTGACGCATTGGTGGACTTCGGGAGGAGAGGCGGCCGCCGTGGCCGAGTTCGCCAAGGCCTTCAGCGAGGGCACGGACCACACCTGGATCGACGGCGCCATCGCCGGCTCTGGCGGCACAGCCCGCCCGATTATCGTCAGCCGCATCCTCGGGGGCGACCCGATGGGGGCAACCCAGCTCAACCACGGCCGGCAGGCCGAGGAGCTGATCGAGGCAGGCCTGATGATGGATCTCACCGAGATCGCCGAGGCCGAAGGCTGGAAGGATGTGGTTAACCCGCCCTCGCTGCTCGACGCCTGCACGCTCGACGGCAAGATCTACTGCGCGCCGATCAACATTCACTCCTGGCAGTGGATGTGGCTGAGCCACAAGGCCTTTGCCGATGCCGGCGTTGATGTGCCCCAGAACTGGGATGAGTTCGTCGCTGCCGCCCCTGCGCTTCAGGAAGCCGGGAAAATACCGCTCGCCGTCGGTGGCCAGGCCTGGCAGTCCAACGGTGCCTTCGGCGTGATGTCGGTCGCCATTGCCGGTGTTGATGCCTGGACCGATGTCTTCGTGAACAAGAACGAAGAGACCGTGATGGGGCCGGAATACACCAAGGTCTTCGAAGCCGCCGCGCTGGCCCGCGAGCTTTCCAAGGACAGCAAGGTGCAGGACTGGAACCAGGCCACCAACCTGGTGATCAC
This sequence comes from Tropicimonas sp. TH_r6, assembly GCF_033101155.1. NCBI lineage: Bacteria > Pseudomonadati > Pseudomonadota > Alphaproteobacteria > Rhodobacterales > Roseobacteraceae > Tropicimonas > Tropicimonas sp. TH_r6. Next base: position 49,028 of record NZ_JAWMPX010000004.1, on the reverse strand, counting down.
CGGTCAGGCCGGCGCGCAGATCATGGGCGACTGGGCCCAGGGCGAGTTCGCCGTGGCCGAGCAAGTTGCCGGTGAAGATTACACCTGCCTGCCGGGCCTTGGTGTCAACGCGGTGATCGACACTGGTGGCGATGCCTTCTATTTCCCGGTCAACGAAGACCCGGAGATCACCGCTGCCCAAAAGGAACTGGCCTCGATCCTGATGTCCAAGGAAGCCCAGGTTGCCTTCAACCTCAAGAAGGGCTCGCTGCCTGTGCGTGGCGACGTGGACCTCTCGGCCGCGAATGACTGCATGAAGAAGGGTCTGCAGATCCTCGTCGATGGCGGCACCATCCCTTCCGGCGACATGGCGTTGAGCCGCGACATCCTCGACGAGCTGGAAGACCTGCTGACCGAGTTCTGGTCGGATCATTCCTATGCTCCGGAAGATGCTCAGAAAGCCTACGCGGAAATCATTTCCCGCGCCGAATGATCGCCTGAGCGATCCCCGGGCCCGGCCGCGCGCCGGGCCCACCCCTTGCATCCGACAGGCCGTCACGACCGGCCGGAGGTTTCCATGAGCCCACCAGACACCACCCCCGCCTCCCGGGCGGACGGGAGCCGTCCGCCCAATCCGCTCTTTCGCAACCTGACCTCCAAGATCGCCTCGCTCCCGATGGTGCTGACGGCACTTGTGGTCTTCATCGGTTGTACAGGCTGGACCATCGTCCACTCCTTCACCGGCTCCAAGCTGCTGCCCAAGCTCAACTGGGTCGGTTTCGATCAGTACGAGAAGCTCTGGAACACCCGCCGCTGGCTGATTTCCATCGAGAATCTCGCGCTATACGGCATCTTCTCGCTCTGCTTCACCCTCGTGATCGGCTTCACGCTGGCCGCGCTGCTCGACCGCAAGATCCGTTTCGAGGCCGCCTTCCGGACCATCTTCCTCTACCCCTTCGCGCTCAGCTTCATCGTCACCGGCCTGGTCTGGCAATGGATCCTGAACCCCGATCTCGGCATCCAGCACGTTGTCCGCTCCATGGGCTTCACCGGCTTCGAGTTCGACCCGCTCTACAACGCCCAGATCGTCATTTACGGGTTGCTGATCGCCGGCCTCTGGCAGGGCACGGGCTTTGTCATGGTCATCATGCTCGCGGGCCTGCGTGGCATCGACGAGGATGTCTGGAAGGCCGCACGGGTCGACGGAATCCCGGTCTGGAAAACCTATCTCCGGGTCATTGTCCCGATGATGCGCCCGGTCTTCATCACCGCGCTCGTCGTCATCACCGCAGGTATCATCAAGGTCTACGACCTCGTGGTCGCCATGACCGCCGGGGGCCCGGGGATCGCCTCCGAAGTCCCCGCCAAATACGTCTATGACCGCATGTTCTCCTCGCAAAATCTCGGCCAGGGCTTCGCTGCCTCGACCATGATGCTGCTCGCCGTGGCGATCATCCTGATTCCCTGGGCCTATCTCGAATTCGGAGGCAAGAAACATGACGGATGAAACCCGCCTCCTCGATGGTCCGCGCGGCCCGAAGCCGAGCCGCAGCCTCTCGGGGCGCAATATCATGCTCTACGGCACGCTGATCGTCATGGCGACCTATTACGCGCTGCCGCTCTACGTGATGGTCGTGACCTCGCTCAAGGGCATGCCCGAGATCCGCATGGGCAATATCTTCGCGCCCCCCGTCGAAATCACCTTCGAGCCCTGGATCAAGGCCTGGTCGGAGGCCTGTACCGGGATCAATTGCGACGGGCTCAGCCGCGGCTTCTGGAACTCTGTCCAGATCCTCATCCCCTCGGTCATCCTCTCCATCGCCGTCGCCTCGGTGAATGGCTACGCGCTCTCCAAATGGCGCTTCCCCGGCTCGGAGGTCTTCTTCACCATCCTGATGATCGGCGTCTTCATCCCCTACCAGGTGATGATCTACCCAATCGTCATCCTGTTGCGCGAGCTTGGCCTCTACGGCTCGCTCTGGGGGCTCGTCCTCGTCCACACGATCTTCGGCATGCCGCTCCTGACGCTCCTGTTCCGCAACTATTTCACCTCCGTCCCGGACGAGCTGTTCAAGGCCGCCCGCGTCGATGGCGCCGGCTTCTGGGCCATCTATTTCCGCATCATGCTGCCGATGGCGCTGCCGATCCTCGTGGTGGCGATGATCCTGCAAGTCACCGGAATCTGGAATGATTTCCTCTTCGGCGTGATCTACACCAAGCCGGAAATCTACCCGATGACGGTGCAGCTCAACAATATCGTCAACTCGGTGCAGGGCGTGAAGGAATACAACGTCAACATGGCGGCAACCCTGCTGACGGGGCTCGTCCCGCTCACCATCTATTTCATCTCCGGCAAGCTCTTCGTTCGCGGCATCGCCGCCGGCGCCGTGAAGGGATAAGAAAATGCACTCAGTCTCCATCCGCTCGCTCGACCTCGCTTTCGGCGCCGTCAAGGTGCTCAGGGACCTCGATCTCGACATCCATGACGGCGAGTTCCTCGTCCTGCTCGGCTCCTCGGGCTGCGGGAAGTCCACCCTGCTCAACTGCATCGCCGGATTGCTGGACGTCACGGACGGGCAGATCTTCATCAAGGACCGGAATGTCACCTGGCTGGAACCCTCCGAGCGCGGCATCGGCATGGTGTTCCAGAGCTACGCGCTTTACCCGCAGATGACCGTGGAAGGGAACCTCTCCTTCGGGCTGAAAAACGCCGGCCTGCCCAAGGCGGACATCGCCGAACGGGTTGCCCGGGCGTCGAAGATCCTTCAGATCGAGCCGCTGTTGAAGCGCAAACCCGGCGCGCTTTCGGGCGGCCAACGCCAGCGCGTTGCCATCGGCAGGGCGCTGGTGCGCGACGTGGATGTGTTCCTCTTCGACGAACCGCTCTCCAATCTCGACGCCAAGCTGCGCGCCGACCTGCGGGTCGAGATCAAGCGGCTGCACCAGCAACTCGAAAACACGATGATCTATGTCACCCACGACCAGGTCGAGGCGATGACGCTGGCCGACCGGATCGCGATCATGAAGGGCGGGCAGATCATGCAGCTCGCCTCGCCGGCCGAGATCTACAACCGACCGCGCAACCGCTATGTTGCGGATTTCATTGGCTCCCCGTCGATGAACTTCCTCGATGGCACGCTCTCCGAGGGACACTTCGAGACCGGCGGCGCGCATTTCGACATCTCCGGATACGCCTTCGAGGGCACGGCCACCGGTCCGGCCGAGATGGGCATCCGCCCCGAGCATGTCGCAACCGGCCATGATCTCGAGGGATTGGCCATTCAGGCAGATGTCACGGTCGAACTGGTCGAACCGATGGGCTCCGATACACAGATCTGGACCACGCTCGCCGGCCAGTCTTTCCGCTTCCGCATGGACGGGCAGGCCGAAATTCGCGACGGCGACACGATCCGCATCGGCATCGACCCGACAAAAGCCTCCTTCTTCGACAAGGCCTCGGAACTCAGACTATGACCCATTCCCAGCATGCCGGTGCCATTTCGCTTGCCGGCCAATGGACCGCGACCGACGAGTGCGGCGCGCACCGATTTGCCCTCACCCTGCCCGGCGACATAATCACCGGCTTGCACGCGGCCGGGCAAATTCCCGATCCCTATTGGGGCCGCAATGAATACGACCTGCGATGGATCTGCGAGCGCGACTGGATCCTGACCCGGGAGATCGAGCTGGACCGCACCGATTTCACGCTGGTTCTCGGCGAGGTCGATACCGTCGCCACGATTTCGCTCAACAATATCCCGGTGCTGGAAACGCAGAACGCCCACCGGACCTATCGTGCCGATATCTCCCGAGCTGCGCGGGTTGGCGCCAACACGCTCGAAATCCGGCTGCATTCGGTCACCCGGGAATGCGACGCGCGAGCCGCCGCCCAGCCCTTCCCGATCCCTGACCATGGCGAGAACTCTCCCATTCGCAACGGCAACATGCTGCGCAAGCCGCAATGCGATTTCGGCTGGGACTGGAACATCGCGCTGGCCGCCTCCGGTGTCTACGGTGCGCTTCGGCTTGAGCCGCATGAAGCGTTGCGCATCGAGCGACTGGCGATCTCGCAGGATCATTCCGGCGACGGCGTGGCCGTCAGGGTCGCCGCCCATCTCGACGGGGTCTCGGCCGAAGACACGGCTCTGACCTTCACCTTCGGCGGGATGCAGAAGAGTATCGCGGTCCCCAAGGACAGCAAGGCCCCCGGTCTCATCGCCGAGTTTCAGGTCGCAAATCCCGAACTCTGGTGGCCGGCAGGGCAAGGCATGCAGCCGCTCTACGACCTCTCTGTCCAGCTCGGCGCACAAACCGAGGAGCGCCGCATCGGGCTGCGCCAGATCGAGCTGGTAAGCGAGCCGGATGAGATCGGCCGCTCCTTCCTGTTGAAGGTCAATGGTCGCCCGATCTTCTGCAAGGGTGCCAACTGGATTCCCGCCGACGCGCTGGCCGGTCGGATCGACCCGCAAGAGGTCGAGGAACTGCTTCAGTCCGCCGTTCAGGCCAATATGAACATGATCCGCATCTGGGGCGGAGGTCGCTACGAACCGACCTGGCTCCACGATCTCTGCGACGAGATGGGCCTGCTCGTCTGGCAGGATTTCATGTTCGCCTGCAATCTCTATCCCTCGACGCCAGACTTCCTTGCCGAGGTCGAGGCGGAGGTGCGCGACACCGTCGCCCGGCTGCATCACCACGCCTCGACAGCGCTCTGGTGCGGCGACAACGAGCTGGTCGGCGCGCTGACCTGGTTCGAGGAGAGCCGACGCGACCGCGACCGCTACCTCGTCAATTACGACCGGCTCAACCGCGCCCTCGAAGCCACGCTTCTGGCGACGGACCCGCAGGCGATCTGGTGGCCCAGCTCGCCCACGCCGGGACCGCTCTCCTTTGGCGATGCCTGGCATGATGACAGCTCCGGCGACATGCATTTCTGGTCCGTCTGGCACGAGGGCCGCGATTTCGACCACTACCGCGATGTCTCCCCGCGCTTCTGCTCCGAATTCGGCTTCCAGTCCTACCCGTCGATGGATGTCATCCGCCGTTTCGCGGCGCCGGAAGATTTCAACATCTCGGCCCCGGTGTTCGAGAGCCACCAGAAGAACAAGGGCGGCAATGCGCGCATCGCCGAGACCATGTTCCGCTATTTCCGCTTTCCAAACGGGTTCGAGAATTTCGTCTATCTGAGCCAGGTCCAGCAGGCGCTGGCGATCCACACCGCCGTCACCCATTGGCGCAGCCTCAAGCCGCACTGCATGGGCACGCTGATCTGGCAGCTCAATGACACATGGCCGGTCTGTTCGTGGTCCTCGCTCGACCATGGCGGCGGCTGGAAGCTGCTGCACCACGCGGCGCGACGCTTCTACGCCCCGGTTTTCGTCTCCGCCGTTCCCGACGGCAGCGAGATCGTCCTGCACGCCATCAACGACGCGCCGGACCCGGTCGAGATCACGCTTGAGGTCGCGGCATTGAGCATGGATGGCAGCCAGCGCCTGCTCGGCAGCGTGACCGCGTCCCTTGAAGCGGGCGGTGCCAACGAGATTTTTCGTGTCACGGAAATCGGCGCGCTCGAGGTGTTGGTCTATCGCTGGCACCTGCCCGACGGAACCACCGGCGCGGATCATTTCGCGCCGCGCCCCTACAAGGCCTACCCGCTCGAAGCCCCCGAGATCGACATGGAGGTCGTCGAGGCCGAGGGAGCTTTCCGCATCCAGCTCACCGCCGCGAAACCCGCTTTCTTCACCGCCCTCGAAGCGGATGTCCCGGGCCAGTTCTCGGAAAATGGCGTCCTGCTTCTCCCTGGCGTCCCCGCCGAAATCCAGTTCACTCCCAAAGACCCCGCCGCCAAGCCCAACCTGACGCTCCGGGATCTCCATTCGGCCAGCTCCATTTACGGCTGACCCGCGTTCCGAAAGGCAACCCCATGCGAGACTATTCCTACCAGCTCTACTCCTCCCGCAATTTCGGTCCTCTCCCCGAGACGCTGCGCCTAGTGGCCGGGCTCGGCTACACTCAGGTCGAAGGGTTCGGCGGACTCTATCCGGATGTGGATGCGGCCGCGAAACTCGAAGCGGAACTTGCCGCCACCGGGCTGAAGATGCCCACCGGCCATTTTGGCTTCGACATGGTTTCCGAGACGCCGGACCTCGCCATCGAGATCGCCGGGATCCTCGATGTCGAGGCGATTATCGTCCCCTTCCTGCCGCCGGAGGCCCGCCCATCCGATTGGGCCGCTTTCGGCAAGCAGCTGGCGGAAGCCGGCAAGCCGATCCGCGATGCCGGGCTTGCCTTCGGCTGGCATAACCATGATTTCGAATTCGCTCCGACCGCTTCCGGCGAGTTGCCGCTCGACCAGCTTCTCGCCGGCGGCGAGGAGATCGGTCTCGAACTGGATCTCGGCTGGGTCGCCCGTGCTGGCCATGCGCCCGCCGACTGGGCCACGAAATACGCCGACCGGATCCTCGCGGTCCATCTCAAGGATGTGGCGCCGGACGGAGACTGTTTAGACGAAGGCGGCTGGGCCGATCTTGGTCATGGTGTGATCGACTGGGCGCCCGTTATCGCCGCGGTCGACGCCTCCGCCGCCCGTTTTCGCATCATGGAACACGACAACCCGTCAGACGATGCCCGCTTCGCCCGCCGCTCCATCGCCACGGCGCAGGCCTTCTGAGGAACACACCCATGAAAGACCACGCAATCGGCATTATCGGTGCCGGCAATATCTCTTCGGCCTATCTCAAGCTCGGCCCTCTGTTCCGCGGTTTGAAGATGACGGCTATCGCCGATATCAAGCCCGAGGTCGCACAGGCGCAGGCCAAGGCCTATGGCATCGCCGCCATGAGCGTCGAGGACCTGTTGGCCTCGGACGAGATCGACGCGGTGATCAATCTCACCATTCCGGAGGTCCATTTCGATGTAACCTCGGCGATCCTTGAGGCGGGAAAACACGCCTACTCGGAAAAGCCACTGGTCCTGACGCTGGAACAGGGCGAGGCGCTGCGCGCGCTGGCGACCGAGAAGGGGCTGCGCATCGGTTCCGCGCCGGACACCTTCCTCGGCGGCGCGCATCAGCAGGCGCGCTCCCTGATCGACGCGGGCGGGATCGGCGACGTGGTCGCCGGCACCGCCCATATCATGGGGCGCGGCATGGAGGGCTGGCACCCGAACCCGGATTTCTTCTTCCAGCCCGGGGGGGGGCCGATCCTCGACATGGGGCCCTATTACATCACCAATCTCGTGCAACTGCTTGGCCCGGTGAAACGCGTGGCGGCCCTTGCCAATGCCAGCTTCCCGACCCGCACCATCGGCTCCGGTCCGCGCGCGGGCGAGACGGTCCCGGTGGACACGCCGACCAATATCCATGCCCTGCTCGATTTCGAGAGCGGTGCCACGATCACGCTCGGAGCAAGCTGGGATATCACCGCGCATCGCCACGCCAACATGGAGCTCTATGGCTCAGAGGCGAGCCTCTACTTGCCGGATCCGAATTTCTTCGGCGGTGATTTGCAGCGCGCGACGAAAGAGGACGCGGAGGTGCTCGCGCCGTGGGATCATCCGTTCGGCGTCGCCAATGACGAACACCCGGGCGGGATGCGCGCCAATTTCCGCTGCGCGGGGTTGGCCGAGATGATGGCGGCGATCGACGAGAACCGTGCGCATCGCTGTTCGCTGGAGCTGGCGATCCACGTGGTGGATGCGATGACCTCCATCCTGCGCTCCGGCGAATGCGGGGACTTCGTCACGCTGACGACATCCTGCGCGCGTCCGGCGCCGCTCGGTCCGGATGACGCGCTGGGTCTGTTGCGAGACGGGTAGGGGCAGCTTGGTTATGTTTCCGTGTCCGTCACCGTTTGCCCCCAATGTGCGGAGCCGGCGCGTAAGGTAGCATCGAATAGACACTCCAGCCCCGGGGGCAGGCCTCCCCCCTGCACTCGTTGGATCAGCCCTGCTGCGGCCAATGGCTGTGGTGGTCGTCGATGATATAGGTGTGACTATGCCGATGTCCGCCCTGCATATGCGGGTGGTCCGATGGCAGGTCCGGATGCTCATGCTCGACCTCCCGGACCTGTCCGGGGGACCACAATCGGCGCGCGATCAGAACCCCGGCGAGGCAGAGCATTCCGAGCGTGACCAGCGCCGGGACGGTGCCGAAGCGGGTCTGGAGCCAGCCCGACAGCGGGTAGCTCAGCAGCCAGCAGGCATGTGACAGCGCAAATTGCGCCGCGAAGACAGCCGGACGGTCTTCCGGGTGCGCGGACCGGCGCAGGAGGCGGCCGGAAGGGGTGAGGGTGGTCGAGTAGCCGACGCCGAGGGCGAGCCATGCGGCGAGGAGGAGCGGCCAGGAGAGGCCGATTGCGGAAATGATCCCGGCGAGACCGAGCAGGAGCGCTGTCATCGCCATGGCACCGACCAGCATGACAGGGCGGTCCGGGACGTGATCGAGCAGGCGCGGCAGGAGGAGGGCGGCGATCATGGAGCCGCAGCCGAAAGCCGCGAGGGTCAGGGCGACGCCGTTCGCTCCGAGACCAAGCTCGGTGCGGGTGAGGGTGATCGTGTTGACGATGACCATTGCACCGGCCGCAGAGACGGAGAGGTTCAGGGCCAGCAGCCCCTGCAGGCGCGGCGTGCGCAGGTAGATCCGCAAGCCGCGTGTCGTGCGCTCGTAGATGCTGCGCGGTCCCGAAGGAGTCGGGCTGGGCAGGATGGCCGAGAAGACCAGCAGGGCAGAGGCGAGGAACCCCGCGAAAGTGCCGAAGAAGAGCGTGTCGAAACTCAGGAAGCTCAGGAGCAGCGCGGCAAGCATCGGCGAGACCAGTGATTCGAGATCATAGGCGAGGCGCGAAAGCGAGAGGGCGCGGGTATAGTCCTCCTCGTCCGGGAGCAGGTCGGGGATGGTCGCCTGGAAGGTCGGCGTGAAGGCGGCAGAGGCCGATTGCAGGACAAAGATCAGCAGGTAGACCTGCCAGATCTCGGTGACGAAGGGCAGGAGCAAGGCGACGCCCGCGCGGATGAGATCCAGCGTGACCAGCATGGTTCGGCGCGGCCAGCGGGTAGCGAAGGCGCCTGCAATTGGCGAGATGCCGACATAGGCCACCATCTTTACGGTGAAGGCGGTGCCGAGGACCATGGCTGCATTCGCCCCGGCAAGGTCATAGGCGAGCAGGCCGAGCGCAACGGTTGCCAGCCCCGTGCCGAGAAGCGCGACGATCTGGGCGGCGAAGAGGTGGCGATAGGATTTATTGGCGAGGATGGCGAGCATGGCGAGTGTGACGTCAACTCCGGCTGTCGGGAGCAGGGTATCCCCCCCCGGGAGATGCATCAAGCGCGAGGCTTGGGTGCGATGCCCGGTGCAACCGTTGGATTGACCAGGATGGAACAGAAACGCCGCGCTCCCGATCCCCAACCGGGCACCCGGTAACGGCATTGCCAACCGTCGTGGCAGGGGGGGCGTTGCTCAGCCGAAAAAGACCATGTTGAGGGCTCTGTTTTGCTCCGGTCCTTCGAGAATGAACGTCTATCGGCGGAAGATAGCCCAAAGCCACAAATGCCGCGGTCGGCACGAACGGGTCGTCAGCCTACGCGCGCGACGATCCCAGATAGTATGAGCGGCAGTAATCGGCGAATTGATCACGCCCCAACGGTTTGGAAAAATAATACCCTTGAACCAGGTCAATTCCCATTTTCCTGGCCTCCTGTAGCTCGGAGTTTCGCTCGATCCCCTCGATGACGGATTCGATGTCTATTGCCTTGCCAATCGTCACAATGCCCGAAACGATTCCGCGCGAACGGGAGCTCTGGTCGATACCACGTGTCAGGGACATGTCGATTTTCAGTTGATCAAGGCCGAGCGAGACCAGGTTTTTCACGCTGGTATACCCTTCTCCAAAATCATCGAGTGAGATTCTTATGCCGTTTTTGTGCAGTTTTCCGATCGCTGCCATCACTGCATCGCGATCCTCGATCAACATCGTTTCGGTTATCTCGATGACAAGCCGGTGGGGCGGCAGGCCGGTCACGAGCAGGATGTCCAGCACCTCTTCATGGAAGCCAGCACGCTGAAAATGCTTGATGGAAATATTCGCAGATACCCACAGATCATCAGGCCAGAACGTTGCCGCCCTGCAGGCGTTTTCGAGGACGAGATGTCCCAGTTGCACGATCTGGTCGGTCTCTTCCGCGACGCCGATAAACTTATCTGGGGGCAGGTTCCCGAAAAGCGGATGTCGCCAGCGCAGCAATGCTTCCGCACCAACCAGGGCGTTTGTCTCTCCTTTGTGGATCGGTTGGTACTCGACATAGAGTTCTCCGCGCCGCAAAGCGGCATCAAGATCGGTCTGTATGGTCTTCACCTGACCGATTTCTTCCATCATCTTGTCTTCGAACACCACGAGTGCGCTATCGACCTCTGACTTCGCCCGGTAGAGTGCAATATCTGCGCGTTGGATCGCATCGCTCGATTGCTGATCTTCCGATCTCAGGGACGTGAGGCCCAGGCTGACACCGATCTTGAGTTGCGCGTCTCCGATAAGCTTGGGTTCCTTGCTTTGTGACGTTATCACGCTGACGGCTTGACTGGCGCGTTCTGCGTCAACGCCAGTGGGAAACAAGGCCAGAAACTCATCCCCTCCCAGGCGATATAGCTTGACGTCAGAGGGTAAAACGGACCGCAAGGTCTGAGCAAAATGACAGAGAACCGAGTCCCCCGCTTCATGCCCGTAGTTGTCATTGATGGACTTGAACCTGTTCAGGTCCATCAGGACTATGATTTGTCTGCCGTGTTCCCGTTGCGCGTCTACCATGTCGGACATCAGCTTCAGCCGGTTTCCCAGACCGGTCAGCGTATCGTGGTTTGCAAGCCGCCACTGCTCCCGCTCAGCGGCCGACAATTTCTGAACAGTCTCCCGCAGACGTTCATGTGATCGACCGATCAATAAACCCGTTGCCCCCAGAACCAAGGGGGCCAGCAAAATGATGAAGTGGATCGGATTTGAGACGAGAGTCGTCCAAACTGAGGACGAGTTGTTTCCGGCAAAAACGCGATCAAACACGATTGCTACCGTTGGGAAGCAACACCCGAACATGAAGCCTCCAAAAAGCCAAACCGATTGGATCGGAAGGCCATGTAAAGATCTCGGTTCGTTCATGAGAGATGCTTGCTCGACTCGGGTACCGTGTGCTCTCACCGGGATGCACGATATCCCTCTAAGATGGGATTAATGAGCTGGTATCGCTGCGTTGCACCTGGTGGAGGCGACCGCAGCGAAACCCCGCAATCAGCGCACATTGACAGGTGGAGCGCAGACAGCAGATGACACCTGCAATTGTCGACATTCGCCGCGCTCGCCGCGAAGGGGCGCTTTGGGTTGGTGCCGCGATGTTGCAAGTGCGACGGGCTCAATCAATGCGAGTGGCAGCTTTGCGCAGGAAGCGATCTTTGGACCAAACGAGGCGACTGGAAGCTCGGTCCGCCAATATGCCGAAGTGACCTCGACGAGCTTCCTTGCTACTGTGCCGTCTGTGTCCGTTTTGTCGAAGCAAACCACGCGCGATGAGGAACTCCGCCTCCTTTGACCGGCGGTGTGATCGACACAACGGCCATTGTCGCGACCAAAACGTCATAACCGAGGCGTCCCGCACCACCCCCGGCCGTTTTCCCCCGCGCTGGACTTGCGACCCGCCGCACCGGGCGATACACCGCAACCGATCATCCGCCCGACCCCGGAGGCCCCAATGTCGATCGACACAGATACCGCCCGCCGCGTCGCCAAACTCGCCCGGATCAAGGTCGAGGACGACGCGCTGCCGGCCCTTGCCGGCGAGTTCAACGCCATTCTCGGCTTCATCGAGCAGCTCAATGAAGTGGACGTGGACGGCATCGAACCGATGACCTCCGTCACCCCGCAGCGCCTGAAGCGCCGCGAGGATGTCGTCACCGATGGCGGCTACCAGGAGAAGGTGCTCGCCAACGCCCCCGATGCCCGCGAGGGTTTCTTTGCCGTGCCGAAGGTTGTTGAGTGAGCGGCGTCTCGGAAACCGTCCGGGGGACGGTTTCAGCCGCGAACGGGCGGAGCCCGTCCGTTCTAGACGCCCGATAAGGATTTCTGAAAGATGACAGAACTTACCCGTTTCACCATTGCCGATGCCCGTGATGCGCTGCGCGCCGGCGACGTGACCTCGACCGAGCTGACGCAAGCCTGTCTCGACGAGATCGAGAAGGCCGATGCGCTCGGCGCTTTCGTCCACAAGACCCCCGAGATCGCGCTGAAACAGGCCGAGGCCGCCGATGCCCGCATTCAGGGCGGCGCCGAGAACCCGATGTGCGGCATCCCGCTTGGCATCAAGGACCTGTTCTGCACCCAGGGCGTTCCGAGCCAGGCCGCGTCCAACATCCTCGACGGGTTCAAGCCGGAATACGAGTCGACCGTCACCACTCAGCTCTGGCAGGCCGGAGCGGTCATGCTCGGCAAGCTGAACATGGACGAGTTCGCCATGGGCTCGTCCAACGAGACCTCGACCTATGGCAATGCCGTGAACCCCTGGCGGCGCGGCAATGACGAGGCCCAGCTCACGCCGGGCGGCTCCTCGGGCGGCTCCGCCTCCGCCGTGGCGGCCGACCTCTGCCTCGCCGCAACCGGCACCGACACTGGCGGCTCGATCCGCCAGCCTGCCGCCTTCACCGGTATTACGGGCCTCAAGCCGACCTATGGCCGTGTCTCCCGCTGGGGCATCATCGCCTTCGCCTCTTCGCTGGATCAGGCCGGTCCGATGACCAAGTCGGTCCGCGACGCCGCGATCATGCTCGGCGCCATGGCTGGTCACGACCCCAAGGATTCCACCTCGGCCGACCTGCCCGTGCCGGATTTCGAGGCCGCCATCACTGGCGACATTCGCGGCAAGAAAATCGGCATCCCGAAAGAATACCGCATGGAAGGCACCCCGGCCGAGATCGAGAAACTCTGGGCCGATGGCACCGACATGCTGCGCGATGCGGGCGCCGAGATCGTCGATATCTCGCTGCCGCATACGAAATACGCGCTGCCGACCTATTACGTGATCGCGCCCGCCGAGGCCTCTTCCAACCTTGCCCGCTATGACGGTGTCCGCTTCGGTCGCCGCGCGTCGCTGGCACAGGGCGACGGCATCACCGAGATGTACGAGAAGACCCGCGCCGAGGGTTTCGGCGCCGAGGTCCAGCGCCGCGTTATGATCGGCACCTATGTGCTCTCGGCTGGCTTCTACGACGCTTATTACAACCGCGCCCGCAAGGTCCGCGCGCTGATCAAGCGCGATTTCGATCTGGCCTTCGAGGCCGGTGTCGATGCGATCCTGACCCCCGCCACGCCGTCCTCGGCTTTCGGCCTTGGCGAAATGACCGATGCCGATCCGGTGCAGATGTATCTCAACGACGTCTTCACGGTGACGGTGAACCTTGCCGGACTGCCGGGCATCTCGGTGCCGACCGGTCTTGACGCGCAAGGTCTGCCGCTCGGGCTGCAATTGATCGGGCGGCCTTGGGAAGAGGGCGACTTGCTGAACATCGCCGCGTCTCTGGAGAGTTCAGCAGGATTCGTGGCCAAACCGGGTCGCTGGTGGTAGGGGTTCGGTAACGAAAACCAGAACGAGCAGGTGATCCGATGAGGCAATTCGGACTTGCGGCGGCCAGCGTGTTGGCACTGTCCGCCTGTGACCCCGAAGTCCCGGACAGCGCGGCGGGCGCGGGGGTCAACGACTACGCGACCTACCAGCGCAGCGATGCTGCAATCCGGGCCGAACGGAATGCCCAGCTGGCGAGTTCGCGCCCCAGCGGGTCTCCCGAAGCCACCGGCGCGCCGACGGCATCGGGCGCTCCCACCCTGAGTGCCGGGGACCTGGCCGCCGCCGGGATCGGCACCGCCGCACCGCCGAGCACCGCCGCGACGCCACTCCCAACGAGCGCGCCGCTGACGGCGACGGCCGCTGGAGCTGCCTATCTGGGCGGCAACACTGCCGCCCCGGTGGATGTTCCGGTCCGGCCAAACGACACCGGTCCCGATATCGTCGCCTATGCGCTCTCCGCGACCCAGCCCGTCGGCCAGACGCTCTATACCCGCACATTGCCGAACCGCGCCAAGGCGGAACGCAACTGTGCCGGCTATGGTTCCGACGACATGGCGCAATTCGCTTTCATGGAGGCCGGTGGCCCACAGAAGGATCGGTTTGGCATCGACCCGGATGGGGACGGCTATGCCTGCAACTGGGATCCCGGTCGCTATCGCCGTGCTGTCGGTGGCTGAGGCGCCGGGTTGCCGCTGGCATCCATCGCCGAGTTTCGGTCCTCGGCGCGGCGGCGCACAACCGGATATGATCGTCTTGCACTACACCGCGATGAAAAGCGCACCGGCGGCGCTGGAGCGGCTCTGCGATCCCGAGATCGAGGTCTCCGCTCACTACCTGATCGGTCGCGACGGCACTTGCTGGCAGTTGGTTTCGGAAACCGACCGGGCCTGGCACGCGGGTGCAGGGAGTTGGGGCGGGCGCGCCGATGTAAATAGTCATTCCATTGGCATCGAGCTCGACAATGACGGCACGAGCCCCTTCAGCGAGCCACTCTTGTCCCGCCTCGAAACGCTTCTCGCGGATATCCAGGCACGCCACAGCATCCCCGCCTCCCGCGTGATCGGCCATTCCGACATGGCGCCGGGCCGCAAGATCGATCCCGGCCGCCGCTTCGACTGGCATCGCCTCGCCCGCCGGGGCCTGGCCTGCTGGCCAGCGGCCTGCGCGGGTGACGAGGGGGGCTCGGTCCCCGAGGAACCCGCCCGCCTCGAACAGAACTTCAAACAGGCCTGCGAGCGGATTGGCTACCCTACGGACGGATCGGCCAACCCGGTGCTCGACGCTTTCCGCGCCCGCTTCAGACAACAAGCCAGCGGACCCGTTTCTTCCGCCGATCTTGTGCTTGCCCGACACCTCGCCACGCGCTTCCCGGTTGACCCCGGTCCGGGCGACGCCTAAATCCGTCAGGCGCGGATGGCCGGATGGCCGCGGGGCGTGCAAGCGCCGCGAGGAAAGTCCGGACTCCCTGGAGCAACGGTGCCGGGTAACGCCCGGGCGGGGAAACCCGACGGAAAGCGCCACAGAGAACAGACCGCTGCGTTCGCGCAGTAAGGGTGAAACGGTGGGGTAAGAGCCCACCGCGGGGCTGGCAACAGCCCTGGCACGGCAAGCCCCACCGGGAGCAATGCCAGATAGGACCTCCGCGGGGCTTGACCCCAGGGCCGCTTCAGCCCCAGGCAGGTCGGGTAGGCAGCTAGAGTGCGTCGGCAACGGCGCGCCAAGAGGAATGGTCATCGAAGGGGTGCTGAGCCCTGGAACAGAATCCGGCTTACAGGCCATCCGCGCATATTCTCCAGAGCAGAAACAGGTTTTTTGCCTGTTGCATGGTTTGTGCTATGCAATCTCAATGGTGTTCCCAGGGAGGGTAGAATGAGTTTTCTGAAAACGCTTATGGCCGTTGGCGCCGGTTTCGCCGCCGCAAAGGGCGCAGAACAGTATCGCAAGATGGGCGGCATGGCCGGCGTACAGAACATGCTGCAAGGCGCGGGCGACAGCAGCGCTGCCGAACAACTCGGCAAGCTCGCCGATCAGTTCGGATTGCCGGGAGGCTCCGAAAAGGTAAAGGAACTCATGGGCCAGATGGGCGCTGGAACGGCGACCGCCGCAGGCACAGGCGCCGCGAGCCTCGGCAGTTTGATGAACACCCTGCAAGGCGCTGCTGCGGCGGGTTCCAAGCAGTCGGCCGACATGATGTCCTCGATCTTTGGCGGAACACCCGCAGGCGAAGCCGTCGAAGCGCAGGCCCAACTGATGATCCGCGCGATGATCCAGGCCGCCAAGGCCGATGGGAAAATCGACCCGCAGGAACAGCAGGCGATCCTCGACCACCTGACCGAGGCGAACGAGGAAGAGCGCGCCTTCGTCAAGGCGGAACTGGAAAAACCGATCGACGTGACCGGGCTTGCCAATGAAACGGCGGAAGCTGCGCGGGAACAGGTCTATGCCACGTCACTGGCCGCGATTCGTCTCGATCACGCTGCGGAGGCGGAGTATCTTCGCCAGCTTGCCGACGCGCTTCAGATCGACGACGACATCCGGGACCAGATCCACGCGAAACTGGGGGTTCCGCCTCTCGCCTGACGGCGCGCTCCGGCCGCCGCCAGATCAATTGCCGCCGCCTGCTTCCTTCGCCCCCGGATCGGGGCGATTGGGGTTGACTCTGTTTACGCTTACAGTAAAAGGCATGGCTCAGATTTCACGGGCCACCGGTCCGTTGTAGGAGACAGACGATGGCAAAACCGACAACGATCAAGATCCGGCTGAATTCCTCCGCCGGCACCGGTCATTTCTACGTGACCAAGAAGAATGCCCGCACCATGACCGAGAAAATGGTTGTTCGTAAGTACGACCCGGTTGCGCGCAAGCATGTTGACTACAAGGAAGGCAAGATCAAGTAAGATCGCCCCTTTCCGAGACGAGGAAGCCGCCCCGATGGGCGGCTTTTTTGTTGGGTTTGAGGCACGGGCTGGACTGACATTTCAGTCGGTGCTGGCGGAAGCCCTGTAGCGGGCGCACAGCGGGACCTTTAGGCTTCGTCGCTGTCCGGTCAGGCCGCCATTCGCCCGTTCAGATAGGCTGCCGCCAGCGCTGGCGTGGCGATCTGTACATAATCGGCCTCAGGGATATCCACCCCGAGCCGGGCATGGAGCGCCGCGACGAGGTTGAGCACATCCATCGAGTCCAGCTCAAGATCGTCCTGGATATGATCCTCCGCCGCGATGTCCTCGGCGTCGAGATCGGGTGCGACCTTTACCAGTTCCTCCAGAAAGATCGCTCTTGCGTCATCCTGTGTCATAGAGCCTCCGGTTTCTGCAATTGTGCGTCGATCTCGGCGAGGAAGCGGTTGGCCTGCCGACCGTCGCTGACGCGGTGATCCGCCGAGAGGGTGAATGTGGCGAGCAGGCGCGGGACGACTTCGCCGTCCACCACCCAGGGCCGCAGCTTCGGCGCGCCGATCGCCAACAGCGCCACCTGTGGCGGGAAGATAATGCCAGCCATCGCGTCAGCGCCTTTCTCGCCGAGGCTGGAGACGGTCAGCGTGCCGCTGGTCATCTCCGAGGAGCGCAGGCGCATGGCCCGTGCCCGGGCGACAAGATCCTTCATCGCCGCCATCAGATCGGGCAGTGAAAGCCCGTCGGCCTGCGGGATTGCCGGGGCGATCAAGCCGCCGCCGCGCAGCGCCACCGCGACGCCGAGATTGACCGCGCGCGCGGGTATGAACCCGTCATCGCCATAATGCCCGTTCATTTCCTTGACCTTGGCGGCGGCAAGGGCCGCCGCCTTCAGGAAGAGTGTTCCGAGCAGGATGCGCTCCGCCGGTGGCAGATCCGCATTGCGTGCGGAAAGCCAGTCCGAGGCGGTCTGGATGTCGACGCTCTGGCTGAGCTGGAAATGCGGGATCTCGCGTTTGGAGCGCTGCATCGCCGCCGCGATGGCCTTGCGCATTTCCGCCATGGCATCGCTCGGTTTTCGAGCCGGGGAGTCTTGCGCTGGCGCGATGCCCTCGACGTCACGCAGCATCACCGCCCCGCCTGGGCCACTCCCCGCGAGCCCGGCCAGTTCGATATGGGCCTCGGCCGCCCGTCGGCGCGCGGCCGGCGAGGCAGCAATTCCAAAGGTGATGGTCCGGGTTTCGGGCGGCGGTGGCGCGGTTGCGGTCGGCGCGATCTCGTGCCGCTCTGCCTCCGCTTCGTCTGTCGGCGCCGCCGGGGCAGGTGGCGGCGCCTCCCCCTCGGCCAGGATCGTTGCCAGCGGGGCGCCCACGGGTAGTCGGGCGCCGAGTTCCGCGTCAAGCGATTGCACGATCCCTGCCTCGAAGATCTCGATCTCGATGGCGCCTTTCTGGGTCTCCACCACGGCGACGATATCGCCGCGTTTCACGTCATCTCCCGGCGCGACAAGCCATTCGACGAGCGTGCCGTCCTCCATGTCTGCGCCAAGGCTTGGCATCTGGAAAACACCCATCATTCACCTCCCCAGCGTGGCCCGCGCCGCCGCAACGATCTGCGGCACCTGCGGGATTGCGGCCTGTTCGAGATGGGCCGGGTAGGGGATCGGCACCTCTGCCGAGCAGATCCGCCCGACCGGCGCGTCCATCCTCCAGAAGACCTGTTCATGAATGCGCGCCGCGATTTCGGCCGAGAGCGAGCCGCTCTTCCAGCCCTCGTCCACGATCACCGCCCGACGGGTGCGCCCGACCGAGGTCATGATCGTCGCATCGTCCAGCGGACGCAGGACGCGCAGGTCGATCACTTCGGCCGAGACGCCTTCGCTGGCCAGTTCCTCGGCCGCCTCCAGCGTCTTGTAGAGCGAGCCGCCATAGGTGATGAGCGTCACGTCTCCGCCTTTGCGCCGGATTGCGGCCTTCGAGATATCCACCGGGCCGGCATTGGTGTCGAGCTGATCGGTCCGGTTGTAGAGCATCACGTTCTCGAAGATCAGCACGGGGTCCGGATCTTCCAGCGCGGTCCAGAGCATTCCGCGCGCGTCCTCCAGCGTGGCTGGCGCCAGCACCTTCAGCCCCGGGATATGAGCAAACCAACCCTCCAGCGAATGCGAATGCTGGGCGGCGAGCTGCTTGCCCGCGCCGGTTGCCATTCGGATCACCACCGGCACGCCGAACTGTCCGCCCGACATGTGCCGCACCGTGGCGGCGGTGTTGAGGATCTGGTCCAGCGCCAGAAGCGAGAAATTCACCGTCATCACCTCGACGATGGGCCGCATGCCTGCCGCCGCAGCGCCGATCCCCGCGCCGGTGAAGCCGGATTCAGAGAGCGGCGTGTCGCGGATGCGATCCTCGCCAAACGCGTCCAGCAGCCCCTTGGAGACCGCGTAGCAGCCGCCATAGGCACCAACATCCTCACCCATGAGGAAAACCCGGTCATCCCGCGTCAGCGCCTCGCTGAGCCCCTGCTTGACCGCCTCGCGATAGGTCATCTCCTCGGTCTGGCCCGAAGGCCGGGCCGTGACCGGATCGGGGCGCGGCGTCGCCATGACGTGCTTCGCGAGATCCGCCACCGGTTCCCAGGTGCCGGCCTCGGCGAAGTCCACCGCCTCGGCGATCTCGGCGTCGACCACCGTGTGGATGCGTGTTACGTCCTCGGCATGAAGCAGCCCGCTCTGCAGCGCCCAGTCCTGGAAGCGGTGGATCGGGCCGCGCTTGCGCCAGTCCTCGATCTCTTCCTTGCTGCGATAGAGCTGGGCGTCGAACATCGAATGCGGCCGGAACCGGTAGGTCCGGCATTCGAGGAAGACCGGTTTGCCGGTCTCGCGGATGAACTGCACCGCCGCTCGTGCGGCGGCCTCGACCGCGACCACGTCCATCCCGTCCACCTGCCGGCTTTCCAGCCCATAGGCCTGTGCCTTGCGGTGGATGTCGGTGTCGGAATCGTAGCGCGCGATGGCCGTGCCCATGGCATAGCCATTGTTCTCGCAGACAAAGAGCACCGGCAGGTTCCAGAGTGCGGCGAGGTTCAGCGTTTCGTGGAACTCGCCTTCGGCTGCGGCCCCGTCGCCGAAGAAGCAGGCGGTGACATGCGGCGCGGCGCGCATCCGGTCGGCCAGCGCGATGCCTGCGGCGAGCGGCAAGCCGCCGCCGACAATGGCATTGCCGCCGTAGAAATTGGTCGCAGCGTCGAAGATATGCATCGAGCCGCCGCGTCCGCCGGAGCAACCTTCGGCCTTGCCATACATCTCCGCCATGACGGTCGTCATCGGCACCCCGCGTGCCAGCGCCTGGCCGTGCTCGCGATAGGTGGCGACGATCTTGTCATCAGGCCCCAGCACCGGGATCACCCCGGCGGCAATCGCCTCCTCGCCGTCATAGAGATGCAGGAAGCCGCGGATCTTCTGCTGCTGATAGAGTTCAGCGCATTTATCCTCGAACTTCCGGATTCGGATCATTCCTGTCAGCAGCGACAGGACGTGCTCGCGCGTCAGGCGCGGTTTGTCGATCACGGTCATGTCTCGTCAGTCTCCAGGGTTGAGATATCCCCCTCGGGCAGGCCAAGTTCGCGCGCCTTCAGCAGGCGGCGCATGATCTTGCCCGAACGGGTCTTGGGCAGCGTGTTGCGGAAGACGATCTCGCGGGGCGCGACCGCCGGGCCGAGCTTTTTGCGGGCATGGCCGCGGATTGCGCGTTCTAGCGCCTCGTCTGCCGTGAAGCCCGGGTTCAGCGTCACATAGGCCTTGATGACCTCGCCGGCGGTCTCGTCCGGTACGCCGATCACTCCGGCCTCGGCCACCGCCTCATGCTCGATCAGCGCGCTTTCGACCTCGAACGGGCCGACAAGGTGGCCGGAGGACTTGATCAGGTCATCGGCGCGCCCGACGAACCAGTAATAGCCCTCCTTGTCCCGCATCGCGAGATCGCCGGAGAGATACCAGCCATCGGCGAAGCATTTGTCGTAGCGGGCTTGCTCATCAAGATAGGTCCGCATCATCGAGGGCCAGCCGGGCCGCAGCGCCAGCTCGCCGATATCGCCATCGCCGAGCTCCTTCACGCCACCGGGCGTGCGCTCGACAATGCCGGCGCAGATGCCGGGCATCGGCTTGCCCATCGAGCCGGGGCGCACTTCCTGTGCGGCGAGATTGGCGATCATGATGCCGCCGGTCTCGGTCTGCCACCAATTGTCATGGAAGGGCTTGCCGAAGACACGGTTGGACCAGACGACGGCCTCCGGGTTCAGCGGCTCACCGACAGAGGCGAGGAAGCGCAGGCCGGAGAAGTCATAGGGCTTCGTTGCGTCGTCGCCCGCCCGCATCATCATGCGGATCGCGGTCGGCGCCGAGTACCAGACCTCGACCTTCTCCCGCTCGATCGTCCTGTACCAGCGGTCGAGGTCGAACTCCGCCTCGTCGACGATCATCGTCACGCGGTTCACCAGAGGTGCGATGATGCCGTAAGACGTGCCGGTGACCCAGCCGGGATCGGCGGTGCACCAGTAGACCGTGCCGGGGGTTAGCTCGAGCGCGTAGCGACCGGATAGGGCGTGATACATCACCGCCTGGTGCACATGCACCGCGCCCTTGGGTTTGCCGGTGGTGCCGGAGGTGAAATGGATCAGCGCCCGATCTTCGGGCCGGGTGCGCGCGGTCTCGAAGACCGGCTCTGCCGCCGCCATCGCGGGCGCGAGGGCCACGCAGCCCTCCGGCGCCTCCTCCCCGACGATCAGCACCAGCTTCAGCGTCGGGATCTCATCCACCCATTTCGCGATCTTGCGCTTGAATAGGGTTGCGGTCGTCACCAGCACCTTCGCGGCGCCGATCTCCATCCGGGTGCGGATCGGTTCCGGGCCGAAGGCCGAAAAGAGCGGTGTGAAGACAAGCCCGGCCTTCAGCGTACCAAGGGCGGTGACGTAAAGCTCAGGCACCCGGCCCATCAGGCCGAAGACAGACTCGCCGCGCTCCAGCCCATGCGCCGTCAGCACATTGGCGAAACGCGATGTCCTTTCGGCAAGGTCGCGGTAGGTGATGTCCTCCCGCGCATCGCCCTTGCCGAGCCAGCGGATCGCAACCTGCGCTCCGTTGTCGGCCAGAACGTGGCGATCCACCGCCTCGTGGGCGATGTTCAGGCCTCCGTCCGGCAGGCCGTCCAGCATGGCCTCCGCGATGTCCCAGGTGAATGTCTTGCGTGTCTCGTCCGGGTCCGGAAGAGACACATCTCGAGTCCCTCCGGACTCTTTCCGGATCGTCCCAAGCATGTCGGATTCCTCCTGTCGCGATTATCCCATCTGCGGCGCGTTTGCGCCATGACACACGTCAACGCCTGAACCGTTCGACACGCGAATCCACGGGGGGTGCAGGTTTTTCGCGAGAGCGCAGCGCAATATGACGCCGGTCAACGCGCGCCGGGCGTGGAGGGTGTAGACTTCGGGTTGGATACCTGTGTCGATCTTCTGGAGGTGCGACCATGTACGACACTCATGACAATCTGGTCTGGTTTGAAGAACTGCGGCGCGATGATGTTGCGCTGGTAGGGGGCAAGAATGCCTCGCTTGGGGAGATGGTGCGCGAACTCGGCGCGCAGGGGATCGCGGTGCCGCCGGGCTTCGCGACCACCTCCGACGCCTATCGCCGCTATATCACGGAGAACGAGCTGCATGCCGTTGTGGCGGCCTGCCTCGAGGATCTCGCGCGCGAGCGCATCACCTTGCAGGAAGCCGGCAAAATGATCCGGGCGGAGATCCGCGCCGGGGTCTGGCCCGCTGAAATCGAGGATGAGATACGGACCGCCTACCGGGCGCTGGGCGCTCGGGCCGGGGTGGTTGAACCATCGGTGGCCGTGCGCTCGAGCGCAACGGCCGAAGACCTGCCGGACGCGTCCTTCGCCGGCCAGCAGGAGACCTTCCTCAACGTGCGCGGGGAGGAGGAGTTGCTGCGCGCCTGTCGCCACTGCTTCGCCTCGCTCTTCACCGATCGGGCGATCTCCTATCGGACCATGAAGGGCTTCGACCATCTCGCCGTGGCGCTTTCCATCGGCGTGCAGCTCATGGTGCGCTCCGATATCGGCGGCTCGGGGGTGATGTTCTCGCTCGACACCGAATCCGGCTTCGACAAGGTGGTGCTGATCAACGCCGCCTGGGGGCTGGGGGAGAATGTGGTGCAAGGCGCCGTCGATCCAGACGAGTACCAGGTCTACAAACCCTTCCTCAGCCGGCCCGGCGTCACGCCGATCCTGCGCAAGGCGCTGGGGGCCAAGGAGATCAAGATGATCCATGGCGGCGCGACCGGGGCCAAGACCCGCAACGTCGCCTGCTCGCGCAAGGAGCGGGCGCGCTTCGTGCTGTCGGATGCCGAGATCCTCGATCTCGCGCGCATGGCCTGCACCATCGAAGACCATTACGGCATGCCGATGGACATGGAATGGGCGCGCGATGGCGAGACCGGCAAGCTCTATATCGTCCAGGCCCGGCCAGAGACGGTCCAGTCCCGCGCCGTTGGCGAGGTGCTGAAATCCTTCCGGGTGACGCATGCCGGCGAGAAGTTGCTGGAAGGGCTGAGCGTCGGTCTGTCGGTTGCGACCGGCGAGGTCTGCCTGATCGAGAGCGCCGCCGATATCGAGCGCTTCGTCGATGGTGCGATCCTTGTCACCTCGATCACCGACCCGGACTGGGTCCCGATCATGAAGCGCGCCTCCGCCATCATCACCGATCATGGCGGGCGCACCAGCCACGCGGCAATCGTCAGTCGTGAGCTTGGTCTGCCGGCCATTGTCGGCACCGGCGAGGCGACGCATGTTCTGCATGACGGCCAGATGGTGACGGTGAACTGCGCCGAGGGCGACCGTGGCATGGTCTATGCCGGCAAGGCCGATATCGAGGTGCAGGAAACCCAGCTCGGCGCGATGGCCGAGACCCGCACCAAGGTGATGCTGAACCTCGCCAACCCGGGCGCAGCCATGCGCTGGTGGCGGTTGCCGGCCGATGGTGTCGGTCTGGCGCGGATGGAGTTCGTTGTCAGCAACGAGATCAAGGTCCACCCGTTGGCGCTGACCCGCTACGATGAGCTCAAATCCGATGCCGACCGCGCGGCGATCGACGCCCTGACACAGGGCTATGCCAACCGCGAGGATTTCTTTGTCGAACAGCTGGCCCAGGGGCTCTCCTGTATTGCGGCCCCCTGGTATCCGAACCCCTGCATCGTGCGGATGAGCGACTTCAAGACCAATGAATATGCGGCCCTTCTTGGGGGGGCGCAGTTCGAGCCGGGCGAGGAGAACCCGATGATCGGCTTCCGGGGCGCCTCGCGCTACTATTCGGACGCCTATCGGGACGGCTTCGCGCTGGAATGTCTCGCGATCAAGCGGCTGCGCGAGGAGATGGGCTTCGACAATGTGCTCGTCATGATCCCCTTCTGCCGCTCGCCCGAGGAGGCCGACAAGGTGCTCGCGGTGATGGCCGAACACGGGCTGGTTCGGGGCGAGAACGGGCTTGAGGTCTACGTGATGTGCGAGATCCCCTCGAACGTCATCGTGGCGGAGGAATTCGCCAAGCGCTTCGACGGCTTCTCCATCGGCTCCAACGACCTGACGCAGCTCACCCTCGGAATCGACCGCGACAGCGCGGGGCTGGCTTATCTCTTCCGCGAGCGCGACCCGGCTGTCCTTTGGATGATCGAGACGGTCATTGCCAAGGCCAATGCGGCCGGGGCGAAGATCGGGCTCTGCGGACAGGCGCCGAGCAACGATCCGGGCTTCGCGCGGCTGCTTGTCGCCGCCGGGATCGACTCGATCTCGGTGACGCCGGACAGCTTCGTGGCCGTGAAGTCCAATGTGATGGATGCCGAAAAGGTGTAGCTGCGCGCGGTCAGTTCCGTGCGACCCCGCGCCGCTGCGCAAGCAACAGGTGCGCCAGAAAACCTCCGAGGTAGATCGCCACGACGGAGAGATACATGCCGCCCGGTCCCTGCGCGCCAAGAATGGCGAGCAGGATCGGCGTGCCCAGCAGGTTGCCGCAATTGCCGCTCTGCGCCAGCAGCCCATAGGCGAGGGCCTGGTCGCCAGGATCGGGGTTGAGCTCGGGTACGGCGGCGAAGCTCGCTCCCTGCACGAGGCCGAGCGCGGCGAAGAGGGCGATGGCGAAGACCAGCGGCTGGTCGAGCAGGCCCGCAAGCGCCACCAGCGGCATGGCCAGGGCAAAGCCGAGCATTGTGACGCTGACGCCTGACACGCGCCGCAGCAGGATCGGCACGGTCAGCATCGAGACCGCGATACTGACGAGCGGCATCAGCCCGGCCGCCCAGGCCGCATCCTTTGGCGCCAGTGTTTCCGGCACGAGCGCCAGCAACGAGACGAAGGTCAGTGTGTAAAAGAGCCAGCCAGCCGCCGGAGCCGCAATATGGGGCGAGAGATAGGCTTTCACATGGGTCGCGATGATCCCGGATGCGGGAAGGGCGTCGGGGCCGGTTTCCCGTGCCTGCTCCGGGATGGAGAGGGCGACAAGCGCGGCGATCGCAATCATGAAACCGCCATGGCTCGCGAACAGGGTCGGGATGCCGCCGTCGCCCAGAAGCGGCAACGCGACCCAGGCGACCAGCGCGAAGGAGACCCCGAAGAACGTGCTCCAGAGCGTCATGGCGGCGCCAATGAAGCGCGCATGGCTGATCCGGGAAATCAGGGTCGGCGCGGCGACCACGATGGCGAGATGCGAAAAACCTTCCAGAAGGCGGCTCGCCAGCATCAGCGGGAAGGGCGGAAGGCTGGCCTGCCAGAGCGAGATCGCGGCCCCGAGCAACAGCCCCGCGATGAGCAGACGTCTTTCGCCGAAGCGCCGGACCAGATCACCGGCGACAACGCCGAGAACCGCGCCCACGAGGCTGATCAGGGAAAGAAGCCAGCCGATCTCGTCGCCGGTCTCCGGGTAGGCGGCGCGCACCTGCGCGAAGGGCACCGCGATCTTGGCAAACTGCGCCGCCGCGCCAAGGCCGGCAAACCACAGCAGCAGGACCTGAATGAGGGCGGGGCATGTGACTGTCATGGGCCCCCTGCTATCGGAGCCGGTCCTGCAAGGCCACGCATGAATTATGCGTCCGCGTCGATCCCCGTGACCAGCCGTGCGGGGGTGCCGTCCGCGAGATAGATCCGTTCCCAGAGCATGCCGCCCGGGCTGATCCGCAGCTCAGGATAGATCGCTTCGGACGTGAAGACCTTGCGCGGAGCGGGCAGGGCCTCGTCCCACCAGCCCTGCGTTGCCAGCGCCTGTTCGGCCTTCCGGATCTCGTCCGTGGCGAAGCGCCAGAGCGACGTACCGAGCATCTGCCGACCCGTTGTATGCCAGTCCCGGGCGCGCCGTTTCGAATAGGCAAGGCAGGTATGGTCGGCGTCATCGACGAGATGCATCGCGAGGGTCGAACTCTCGACCAGCCGCTTCAGTGCTACATCGTCGGTTCGGCGCGCGGCGACACATTCCAGCGCCCGTTGCTGCATCGCCGGATCGGGAATCTGGCGGCCACTCTCCCAACGGGACACGGTCGTCTGGTTCAGGCCGAGCAGATGCGCCAGCGCCGCCTGCTTCAGACCGATGGCAATCCGCTGTCGTTTCAGACGCCGCGCGAATGCGGGCAAGGGGGAGGTGTTGGGTTGCATCATCCCGTGCAGTTCAACAGAAAACGGCCTGTTTTGCGACCCCGATATCTCTGCGAAGAGCGGTGACGCGTTGAATCAGACCCCCTCCCCGAAGGCCCAGGCCGCCGCCATCGGCCGCATGTTCAGGATCGCCCGACAGTTCCGCGTGCCACGGTCAAAGGCCGCTGGCGTCTGGAAGGACAGGTTCCGCTCGTGAAGCTGGTGACAGAGCGCGGCCCGCAACTGGTCGGCTTCGGCGCCCATCCCCCAGAGATCGAGCTGGGCAGCGAGGCTGAAATTGAAGCCGGGCTGGATCTCGGAGGTCTGGAAGCTCGTGTCGTCCTGATGCGGCAGGGCGGCCCGGGCGGCCTCTGTCAGGCCGGTGATCGAGACCGCGCCCTCGCCGCCGCCAGCCTTCAGGAAGTTTCGCGCGAAGATCTCGGATAGCGCGCTTTGGGCGTGATCCTGCGGCACGATATCGCCCAGTCCCAGCCTCTTGGCGAGGAAGGGGCCGAAAAGCTGCTCGATGAAGCAGGCCTCGGAGAACGGGCCGTCCGTGTCGACCCGGAACCAGGCGCCGTTGAAGAGCCGCGCATTAAAAGCCTGTTTTGCGGCCTCGGCCTGTTCGCGCCAGCTCCGGGCGAGGCTGGCTTCCCCGATCTCCGTCGCCAGCGCAGCCCCGGCCAGCAGCGCTGCGATCCAGAGCCCGCCGCAATAGCTTGACGGACCGGTCATGGGGATGTTGTCAAACGTCTGGTCCGGGATGCCGTCATTCTCGATCAGACCGTCGCCGTCCCGGTCATAGCGCTGCAGGTGATCGAGCGCTGCTTTGACCGCCGGGAAACGGGCGCGGCGCCAGTCGACCGGCATCTGCCGACCTTCGCGATAGAGGCAAAGAACCAGATCGCAATTGAGGTCCTTCCAGATCGTGCTGTCGCGATAGCTGTAGGAGTTAGGAACCACGAAGGGATCCTCGCCCGGCCCGCCGACATCATGCGGGCATGTGCCGGCGGGGTTGAGCGGGAATAGGCTCTTGTCCCAGCGGTGCCGCCGCTGGTTCCGGTCCTCCTGCAAAAGGAATTCCGCGTAATCCTGCGCCACGCCGGCGGCGAGTTCGGGGAAGAAGCGCGACACGGCCTCGGCGGCATAGACCCACATGTCCATCGTGTTGTAGAGCGCGTAATCGTGGCACTCGATAATGCCGAAACGTGGCCGCCCGTCCGGGCTGCCCTGCGCCGAGGTCGCAACGCTCAGCCCACCGGTGAGGAAATAGCACTCGTTGATGGCCAACCCTGCCTGATGCGGCGCGTCGCCGAGCCTGTTCCGGATGCTCTCGTGCCAGTCCGCGATCCGCGCCGACCAGTCCGCAGCATGGCGATGTGCATGCTCCGTCAGTGCGGTTGCGTTGCGGCCCGAGCAATCCCAGTCCCCGGTGTAGCGCCGGAACCAGCGCCGGCCCTGTCCGAAGGAGAGGGTGGGCAGGTCCCAGGCAAGCGTGACGGTAAGCTCCCGGCTCTCGCCTGGCGCGAGGTCGAGTCGGGCGCAGACCGCCCCGGCGGGGTGTCCCGGCGCCGTCTCCCGGAAGCCGCTCTCCGAGACCCATCCGTCCCCGAAATCCGGTGCATCACCGGTTTCATGGAAGGCGGACCAGAGTTCGGATCCGTCGCCCGTCGCGTCGAAACAGATGGTCCGGCTGTACTGCGCGGCCTCTCCCGCCGCGATGGAAATCGCCCATTGGCCAGAGCCTTCGGGCGGCTCCGCGGCCACCTGGCGACGGTCGAGAAACAGCCCTGTGCCGCCGCTCAGCTCCATCCCATGATTGTAGCAGCCCGCCGCGACCCGGGCCGGGCGCGTTTCGGAGAAACTGTCGAACCAGCCGTTCAGATTGGCGAAGGTGAAGGCAAGAGAGACCTCGGCCGGCGTATCGCCCCGGTTGGTGAGGCGCCAGCGGAAGATCGAGACAGGCAGGCTCGCCGATTGCAGATCCCCCGGGATAACGGGCGAGAAGGACCGGCAGGTCGTCTCGATCCCGGCCAGCGGCGCGTGGCGATGCCAGGCGAGGGGGAAGAGCCCGCCCCAGTCCGGCGCCTCTGTCTCGAACTGGAAGCTGGACATCTCTTTCCTGTCCGGCGCGGGTTGCAGCGCCCGGGCTTGTGCGGCCGCACCTTCGGGTTTGACCCTCAGCAGGAACCCATTGGCGGGCATGGTGAAATCGGCAATGCCTCCGCCTTTGAGAGTCCAGCGGCTAAACCGTCCGTCCGAGGCGCGGGTGATTGTGCCGGTCCCTATGCCGCCCAGCGGTACGCCGGTTGCTTCGAGTGGTTGGAACAGGCAATCCAGCTTGCCCTGCGACGCTCGGAGGCGGTGCCCGGCTGGGCGTATAGCGGCGGCGTTCGGTGGGCAGAAGAGATCCTTCTTCATGGCTGACCTCCCTTTCGGGACCAGTGTTCTGCCTTTCCGCGCGGTCTGGCAAGATGGGGTCTTCGGTTCCCTTGCGGTGCTTTTACTGGCGCCGAGAGCCCTCCCGGGCTAGAACCCCACGATTCCCGAAGGACAGGACATCATGAACGCGCAACCGCCCCGCCGATCCGAACTGCTCATGCCCGCCGGCTCGCTGGAACGGCTTCAGATCGCCGTGCTCTACGGTGCCGACGCCGTCTATCTCGGGACGCCCGACATGTCGCTCCGGACGAAATCGAAATTCTCGTTGGACGACGTTCGCACCGGCGTCGCCTTTGCCCATGCGCATGGGGTGCGCGTCTACCTGACGCTCAACCTGTTCTCGCATAACAAGGATATCGCCAAGCTCGCCGACTACGTGGAGGTGCTGCGCGAGATTCGGCCCGACGGGGTGATCATCGCCGATCCGGGCGTGTTCCGTTACCTGCGCAAACATGCCCCCGAACTGCCCCTGCATGTCTCGACCCAGGCCAATGTCTGCTCCTGGCTGACGGTGGATTACTGGAAGGACGAAGGGGCGGAGCTTGTGGTGCTCGCCCGCGAGGTGAGCTTTGCCGAGCTGGCCGAGATCCGGGAGCATTGCCCGGACATCCGGCTGGAGACCTTCGTGCATGGCGCCATGTGCATGACCTATTCGGGGCGCTGCCTGCTCTCGAATTTCCTCGCCGAACGGGGCGCCAACCAGGGCAATTGCGCCAATTCCTGCCGCTGGATGTACAAGCTTCACCTGAAGCTCAAGGACGGCACCTCGCAGGAGATCGAGCTGAACGAACACAATAGCGAGCTCTTTGAGTTCCTGCTGGAGGAAGGTGTGCGCCCGGGCGAGTTCATGCCTTTGGAAGAGGATCTGCGCGGCAGCTACATCCTCAACTCCAAGGACATGTGCATGATGCCGA
Organism: Tropicimonas sp. TH_r6; assembly: GCF_033101155.1. NCBI lineage: Bacteria > Pseudomonadati > Pseudomonadota > Alphaproteobacteria > Rhodobacterales > Roseobacteraceae > Tropicimonas > Tropicimonas sp. TH_r6. The sequence continues at coordinate 19,535 of NZ_JAWMPX010000004.1, read as the reverse complement.
AGCTCGACCAGCTTCTGTCCATCGGCGTGGACAGCCTCAAGGTCGAGGGCCGCAACAAGAGCGCCTATTACGTGGCCACCGTCACCCGCGCCTATCGTCGGGCGATCGACGCCTGGTATCGCGATCCCGAAGGATGGTCGCCCGAACCCTTCATGCAGGAGTTGGAAGGCGCGACGAACCGGGGCTTCACCATTGGCTTTCACGAGGGCCGGTTGAAGAACCACGCCCATAACTACGATCACACCAAATCGACTGCGCCTTGGGAATATGCCGCGAAGGTGTCCGAGTTGCGCGACGATGGGTTGGTGCTGGAGATCCGCAATCGGATCGACGCGGGCGATGTGCTGGAATTCCTGCCGCCGGATCCGGAGCGGGACTCGGTGCTGCTGCGGCTTTACGGATTCGAGATTGTTGGCGCAGGTGAAGACGAGGAAGATGTCTTGCTGGACGTGGTCCATGGCTCGCTCGGACACCGCGTCTTCGTCCCCTGGAGCGCGTTTGACCGCGAGGATCCGGAGGCCATCCGCAATGCGTTCCCGCCGCTGACCATCATCCGCAAGGAATCGATGCTGCCCGAAGACGACTGGCGCCGCATTCGGCTGGACCGGACGGCGCAGAAGATCGAACTGGGCGAGACCGGTCGCGAGGGTGCCTATCGCCGGCAGGTGGGCGAGTTGCAGGAAGCAATCTCGGCCGAAGAGGTGAACAAGCGCGCCCGTTCGTCGCGCAAGGGCGTCGAGGGATGCTGTGGCCGTGGCTGCAACGGTTGCCTGATGTTCTGGAACGACCCGGAATATGCCAAGGCACGCGAGATGCTCGCCGGGCGCAAGCATGGCGAATTGTTGGAGCGGGACGGTCGCGTGCCGGAGGCCTGACTCCGGCAGAAGACCGAACGCCTCAACCACATTCCGTGGAGGTCCCAGAAAGGCTCTGTTTCGTAATTCTGTTGATGGTTGAACGCCCCCCCTCCCCGGACAGGCTTTTCCCCGGGCCTCTGGGACAGGTCGCCCTCCGGGACGGCGACGGACGCCGTTAGGCTCTGGACCCATTGATTTGGTTTCGGTCTCCGCGCGATCTTGATTCAAGTTCCCAAACTTCAGGGGGCGTGATGAGCAATCTTTTGTGGCTGAACGAGTGAGACAGATACGAAAACAGTCCGGGGGACTGTTTTCCTGTCGAACCAGATGGCACGGCTCCAACCGTACTTTCCGAAGAGCCATTGCAAGCCACGCGTCGATGCCAGGCGCGTTTTGAATTGAATAATCTTCTTCAATCGCAATGGCTTGCGTTGGAGTAGCGCACCAAAAGAATATGGCCCGCCCAAGACGCTCTACAACCGCTGGAAGCGGAGGAGCGACATGGGCGTGTTTGCCCGGATCATGGTAGGGTCGGCTTCGGAGGGAACGGATCGGAACACGATCATGATCGACGCGACCTACCTAAAGGCGCATCGCACGGCCTCCGGCCTGCGGTTGACGTAAGGAGGATCAGGAATTGATCCGGGGGATCAGTTTCCCGACGAACGGGGGCGTGGAAGGCTGATCGGGCGCACGAAAGGCGGTATGAACACGAAGCTGCATGCCGTCACCGACGCTTCGGGATGCCCGATCCGGTTCTTCATCACCGCTGGTCCCCCTCTCAGCGATGAGAAGCATCGCCTGCCTGACGGCGGTTGTGGACCGGTGCAGCCGCAATGTGCTGGCCTGGCGGCTATCGGTCACGCTGGAAACGGAGCCGCGTCTGGAAGCTTTTAACGAAGCAATAGCCAGATACGGCAAGCCGGAGATCATGAACACGGACCAGGGCAGCCAGTTCACATCCAACGACTTCATCAAGGCGCTGAAGGCCGCCGAGATCCAGATCAGCATGCCTCTCGGTGATTGTTCCAATCACCTGCCGGTAACTGATGGAAAAGGCGCCTGGCGCGACAACGTCTTTGTCGAACGTCTATGGAGGGCGATCAAATACGAAGAGGTCTACCTGCACGCCGATGAAACCGTCTCCGCCGCCCGCTTGGGCCTCGCCCTATACCTGGCCTTCTACAACACGCGGAGACCGCATTCATCGCTGGACGGGCAAACGCCCGATCAGACATCTCTCAACCCGCCCCGACCAATCCCGCTCGCGGCATAACTGAGCGGAAAATCCACTGAGAAAACGGCTCCGGACTGTTCATATTTCCCGAGCCACCTCTGGTCCAGCGGTTCGTCCTCGCGGTGATAGGGGATCTGGACGTTCAAGGTTTTCTGGCGCTGAGACAACGTACTGAAACCTGGAACCGGCCAATCAGGCCCAGCCATCTCCAGAAGGCTGGCAACCATTCCGGAGGTCTGGCGAAGCGGCAGACCGAACAACACCTTCACACTCAGGCAGAACTGGATCGTTGCATCGGAGAATGTCTCCGGGTGCCCGCGTTTGCCGGTTCGTTCCGCCAACCAGGTCATGTTTCGATCAAACCAAACCAGCAGCGATCCCCGCCTTCGAAGCGACTCGCTGTAGCTGGACCGGTTCATTGCGCGATAGCGGGGAAAAGCGGGTTTCGGCATGTCGCCGATCTAAACCAAGGGATTCGCAAAGTGAATCCTCTACGGCTGTTATGCAAAAACGCCCATCCGACACAAAGCGCGGCTTACTGCACAAGCGCCGCAAGCTGTTCCCGGGACAGCAGCCCGGAATGAGCATCTGTGAAACTCACCACGGAGGACGAGTTTTGCGCAGCAAGGCGCAACGCCTTCAATGGTGCGTCGCCGCTGGCCAGGCATCCGGCCAAAGTGGATGAAAAACTGTCTCCTGCACCCGTTGTTCCAAGTACATCGGCAGGCACGACCGGTTGGAACTGGATGTCGCCTGAAACAGACAGAAAAGCGCCCTGAGAGCCGTCGGTAATACCAACGTAAGATGGGCCGAGGCTATGCATGCGGGCGAAGTAGTCTGCCGATGGCAGTTTGAAGCCCTCGATTTCGAGGACGAGTTCATCTTGGTCGGCCTTTGGCGGTTGGCCTTTGTCCCATCCGGTTCTTTCTACCAGTTTCGGGATGAGCGCGCGCGCTTCGGCGCGATTGCAAATAAAGAGATCGACTTTGCCCAAGCTGTCAAAGAAGGGATCCGTCTTCCGCGTGAGCTGCCTTATGCCGGGGTTGGTCGCAACAAATGCCCCCGCCTCCTTCGCCCGGCTCACGATCTCCGGGAACAGATCGGCGGACGCGTTGCTCAGGCCCGCAATGTAGACGAGATCAGCATTTTCAAAGGGGTTCTTCTCAAGGTCTTCCAGGAAAAGGTGCTCGTTCGCTCCGCGATGCGTGAAGATCGCCGCATCTCGATCATGGGACGCGATGAGCAGGGAAACAGCGGTCGCATAGTTCGGATCATGGATCGCGAGGGATGTGTCGACCCCCTCCAAAGTCAGCGCCGAGACGATGTTATCGGCATTGAGATCTTGTCCCATCTTTACCAGGGGTGCCGCCGAAAACCCTTGTCTTGCAAGGCAGACCGCAGCGTTGACCGCACCGCCACCGATGTAAGTTCGGATATTCTCCGCGTCGACCTTTCGACCGGGCTCCATCAGCAAGAATGATGCAGTTTGGTTCGTAAGGCGCATCTGCTCAATATCTTCGTTCGCGACAGTCGCGATGATGTCGATCGTCGCGGATCCCATCGTTACAACCCGAAGCTTATTGCTACTCAATTCATTTCTCCGGTTTTTCACGATTGCGTCTGCCATTTTCGCAAGCCTTGACCTGCTCCCTTGGGACCAATCGACTTTAGGAAGCACAGAAGTCTTGGTTCTCTTTCGATCACTGGACTCCCCCCGGGGTGAGCCCGTCAACACTCGACATTGGGCGTTTTCGGGTGCCGAAGTCCATCTATTTTGTTGATGCCAGAACCGCCATCCAACCAAATGGCAGCGACATCGGTAAGGCAGCGGGTCATGGTGGCTCGATTGAACGGGCAAAGAGGGCGGATTGTGTTGAAAAACTCGTGCTTGATCGAAGCGCTTGTCGCTGATTCAGTTTCCGCAGTGAACTTTCGCTCGATCCGGCAGGCGCCCCCCGCCTTCATATACGTAAACCGTCTAGCCGGACTCCGAGGTGGTCCTACAATTTCGATCAGTTATTAGCTTTTCTAAGGCGGTTCAGGGGTTCACATCAGGCTGCCATTCTCGTTGGTTTGCTTTTGCTGACATGGACCTCGCCGGGAGGCAATATGCCGTGGAAGGAATGTGGACGCCCGGCGTTCCATTAGGCCAACCAGGTTCCGATACCGGCCTTCACCTCTGAGCCACGATCGTAAGCGTGAAAGTAGATGCACTCGCACTGAGGGATCGCCACAGGCGCTCGATCATGCGGTTGTCGATCCAGCGGCCCTTGCCGTCCTGCTGATCTTGACGGTTGCCTCGCTGAAGACGTCGATCCAGATCGCGCTTTTTTCTTTGTCCGTGCGGGCGTGAAGCGGAAAACCCATGACCTTCGGCATCCTTTGACGCAAAGAAACAGGCCGCCACCATTACTGTGCATCCCTTCCGAAACCGCCTTGCGTTGCCGTGCTGTTAGTTTAACTTAATGATATTGCTGTATAATATCGCTTTGTGTTGTCCATTTGTGTGGTTGTCCTGTGTGTACAACAGCATAGTGAAGCCACCGGACCGCTGGAGCCGGTCATGGACGAGAGAGGGGGATGACACCTACATTCGCAACTTTGCAGAACTCTGAAATCGCTCCACGGAGAGGCAACACCATCTGGACAAGCCACCAAAAGCGGAAGGCACCTCGAGGGGCCCGACGGGATACTGGGCGATGACACGTAGTGAGCAGGGCCTCACGAGCTTGAAGCGAGCTGTGGGTAGCATCATTTAACCTGAGATGGATTAAGCAGTTTGAATGGGTTCCGCGAGGAATGAAGACGCTTCTGGGCCTTTACTCTGACACCCGAGCTTTGTGCGTATGCAGGGACCGGTCATTCAGGATGTGGCGCACCGAAGTAAGGTCAGCGGACGAAGCCGCCGTCGATGAGACTGGCATCACTGACCGCTGTCAGCCCAAAGCGGTCCTCTCGCGGATCTGTCGGAATGGGACAAGCGGACCTTCATCGTGCTGCAGACGACCAACGGCTGAGCCGGACAACTGCTCTTGCCTTCCGGCTGTCATGCTGCATTCACGCAGTGAATCCCTCAACTGGTTTGTGAAGCGAAGCCTAAGAGATGCAAATCGCTTGAACTGATGATGCGGACTAAATCGACCAAGCTTGGGTTGCCTGGTCGCAATCTGACGGCCGTAGCCTGACAAGGCAGTCAGCGCTGTTTGCTTGCGGCACCCGAGAAAGCCGACGGGTTGAATATCTCGTGAACCGGCAATGCCGCGGCACCAAGCTGCGGCAGGGTATCCTGTTCGGCCCTCAGCACCGGAGGTGGTGCAACAAGGTAGTCTTCGCCAAGGGTTTCGGCAGCCAGTATGGCATCCAGCATGTCATCAATGAGCCTTGGGTGGAGCGTGCCTCCCAGAACGATTGCATCGGGGGCGAATGTCCGGTCGATGACAAGGCAGAGCCATCGCAACTGCTCAGCGGCGCGCTTGCACCATTCCTTGACGGCCGGAAGCGAGAGATTGCTTTCGGTCAGGTCGTTCAGATGCCTCAGCGCAATGCCTTCGCGGGCAAGAACATCCAGGAGGTCTTGCCCAGACGGCCTCGGCTGCGATTTCGGGAACAGTCCGCCCCATTCTGCCGCGAGGTTGGTACGTCCCAGATATGGCTGCTGGTCGACGACGGCCGCCCCGCCAATGCCGTAGGACAACCATATATGGCAGAAGTTTCGAACGTTTCGGCAGGCACCATGGTAGAGTTCGGCCATGCAGGCCGCTTTGGCGTCGTTCATGTGTCGAACCGGCATGCCGAAATACCGGGTCAGGTCGCGCTCGACATTGACGTCCGGCCAGTCGCGAAACTGCCGGATCTTGAGGACCTGCGTGGGGTCGGCGCTGTACTGGCCGGGATAGCTCACACCACATCCGGCAATCCGGGACCTGTCGATGCCGGACTTGTCCACCAACCGTGCCACGCTGGCCCCTGCTTCGGTCATCAGCTGGGGGAAGGACGTATTGTGAACCGCGGCTTCCTCGACTTCGAGAGCTCGGCCGCTCAGGTCGCAGATACAGGTCATGATGCGGTCGGGGTCAAGATAGACCCCGGCCGTAAAAACGCCATCGGGATCAATGCTCAGCAGCCGGGCCGGATAGCCCTTTCGCCCCTCGCGGCTCGGGTCCGGACCTTCTTTCAGCAATCCCTCGGACACCATCGGACCCGTCAGGCGGGTCACGGTCGACGGCTTGATATCGAGCCGGCGGGCAAGGTCCGCACGCGATTGCGGACCCTGGCTCCGGATTGCGGAGATGATCCTGCGGCCGTTGTAAGTCAGCCTGAAACGGTCGTTCGTGTCCCCCATGAACGGAAGCTGTAGCAGACCGTGCTGCGACGAAAAGCGGAAATAATTCGTTTGACTTGGATTATATTCTGGATTGCAACTTAATTCACGGCCGACCCGACAGCACCGCATGACTGCGGGATTCGGCCCCCTAAACCCAACGGGAGGACTGAATGAAACTGAAATCCGCGATTCTCGGTTCGGCCATGGCGCTTTGCGCCACCGGCGCGATAGCCGAAGGTAACGTTACGGTCTATACAGCCGTTCCTCAGAACTTCATCGACGCCCTTGCACCGATGTTCGAAGAGGCCTCGGGTATGAAGGTCGACATCATCAAGGCAGGGTCGGGCGAGTTGCTGAACCGGCTGACGGCCGAAGCGGGCAGCCCGCAAGCTGATGTGATCTGGAGCGTCGACGGCACCGTCATCGACTTCAACCCCGACCTGTTCGAAGCCTATGAGGCCACCGAAGCCGACAAACTGGCCGATGGCATGAAGCAGAGCGACCTGTGGACTCCGTTCACCGCCGTTGTCATGGCCTTCATCGTCAACGAGTCGAAACTCGACGGCAAGCCGGTGCCCGATAGCTGGGCTGCGCTGGCCGATCCGCAATATGACGATATGATTTCCTCGGCTCGTGCCGACGCATCGGGCTCCTCCTATATCCAGTTTGCCACGGTGCTCCAGGCCTTCGGCTCCGAAGAAGAAGGGCTTGAGACCTACAAGGGCATGCTCGGCAATTTCGTTCTGTCTGAGAGCTCGGGCGCCGTGCCGCGCTTCGTCAATGACGGTGAGCTTGCGATTGGCGTGACGCTGGAAGATGCTGCGCTTCGCTATGTCGAAGGTGGCGGTCCGGTCCAGATCGTCTATCCGTCCGAAGGCACCGCGATCGCACCGGATGCCATGGCGCTCATCAAGGGTGCTCCGAATGCCGATGGCGGCAAGGCCTTCATCGACTTCATGCTCTCCGTGGAAGGCCAGAAAGTCGTGGCAGAGCAAGGTCGTCGCCCTGTTCGCTCGGATGTCGCCTCGAAGGAAGCGCTGCTGCCGCTTTCCGAGGTGAACTCGGTTGGATACAACGCCAAATGGGCTGCGGACAATCGTGAGCGGCTGGTCGAACAGTGGAAAGACATCGTCCTCGACGTCCAGTAACGCAAAAGCCGGGCGCAGCCGCTGCGCCCGGCACGTAAAGATCCCAAAATCAGGTCAGGCAAGCAATGTCTTCGGTGGAAATTTCTGCGCTTCGCAAGCTTTACGGCGATGTGGTGGCGTTGTCGGACATCAACGTGTCGATCCCTTCCGGGGCGTTCTATACCCTGCTCGGCCCCTCGGGCTGCGGGAAGACCACGCTGCTGCGGACAATCGCCGGTTTCCATCGGCAGAATTCCGGCAGTATCGAGGTGGACGGCAATTCCATCGAGGATCTTCCGGCCTATCGCCGCGATGTCGGCATGGTGTTTCAGGATTACGCGATCTTTCCGCATCTCAGCGTGCGCGACAACGTTGCCTTCGGCCTGAAACAGCGCAAGGTCGCATCGGCGGAAATCACCCGCCGGTTGGAGAAGGTTCTGGAAGTTGTACAGCTCGGCCCGTTTGCCGACCGCATGCCGCATGAACTGTCCGGCGGGCAGCAGCAGCGGGTCGGCCTCGCCCGCGCCATCGTCATCGAGCCGAAGGTTCTGCTGATGGATGAACCGCTGTCCAATCTCGACGCCAAGCTGCGGGTCGACCTTCGGGCCGAGCTGCGGCGTATCCAGCAGGAACTCGGCATCACCACAATTTATGTCACGCATGATCAGGAAGAAGCTCTGGCGATGTCGGACACTGTCTGCGTGATGTACGAAGGCGTCATCCAGCAGGCGACGAACCCGCTGGACATCTACTTGAAGCCAGCCAACCGGTTTGTCGCCTCCTTCGTTGGCACGAACAATTTTCTGTCGGTCCAGCGGGACGGGGCGTCGGCCGCCTTGCGCGCAGGCGGGGCGGACCTGTCTGCCAGGTTGTCGGCTGTCGATGGTGGGGCTTCTCTTGTCTGTGCCATTCGGCCCGAAGCGCTCAAGGTTCTTCCCGGCCAAGCGGGTTCTGCGCCCGAGGCCATCGCGATCCCGGCCAGCCTGCGCGGGGTCAGTTTCCTGGGGCGCGAGATGGAAGTCTTTGCCCGCACCGAGACTGGGGAGGAGGTGAAGGTCGTTTCCCGTCCGGACCCGACGATCGTGGCGCTGGAAGAGGGGAGTGTCATCACCCTGACCGCCGTCCGCGACGACCTGTTGTTCTTTGAAGACAGCGAGACCGGAAGGAGGGTTGCATGATTGCCCGTGCGCTTCGGCCCCGGTTCGAATTCTGGACGGTCGTCACGGTCCTGATCCTTGTTCTGCTCGCTGTGTTGCTGATCCTGCCGATCCTGCGGGTGCTGATGCTGAGCTTCGTCGATGCCAAGACAGGGGAGTTTACCCTGGGCAACTACGTCGAGGCCTTCACGCGAAACTATTATCTCAAGGGATTCAAGAACACGCTCTTCGTGGGGTTGCTTGGCACGCTCGGCGCTTGCCTGATCGGCATCCCGCTCGCCTTCTTCACCGCGCGCTTCCATATCTGGGGCCGTGCATGGATCTCGACGCTGGCGATCCTCGTTCTCGTCGCGCCGCCCTTTATTGGCGCCTACGCCTGGATCATGATGCTGGGATCGAACGGCTTTATCACCAATTTCTTCGAAAGCATCGGCATCTCGACACCGACGATCTACGGTGCGCACGGGATCATTCTGGTCTACACGCTGAAGTTCTTCCCCTTCGTCTTCCTGATGACCCAGACCGCACTGAACGCAGTGAGCAAGAGCTTCGAAGACGCCGCCGAAAACCTCGGCTGCACGCCTTGGCAACGGTTTGTGAAAATCACACTCCCGCTGGTGTTCCCGGCGGTCTCGACCGGGGCAATCATATGCTTCGTGCTCTCTATTGCCGATTTCGGCACGCCAGCGATCCTCGGGCGCGGTTTCCGTACGCTTTCGACCATTGCTTTCGCGGCCTACCGCTCCGAACTGGGGGGGCTGCCCACCATGGCGGTGACCATCTCGATCGTCATGATGGCGATTTCGATGCTGGCCCTTCTGGTGCAGCGCTTCATCCTCTCGAAACGCCGTTACGCCTCTTCGCTGACCAACCTGCCGGTGAAGGTGCATCTACACGGCTGGCGGAGCATGGCGGTGCATGGCTTCTGTCACGGTGTCGTCGCGCTGGCCATGCTGCCAACGGCGGTCGTGGTCTACACCTCGTTCCTCCAGACGAACGGGCCTGTCTTTACCGGCGGTTTCGGGCTGGAAAGCTATCGGCGGATCCTCCATGACGCCCCCGAGGCGATTGGCAACAGTTTCCTGTTCTCGCTATGCGCTGTTGTGCTGATCACGACGTTCTCGGCGTTGATTTCCTATGTCATCGTGCGTCGCGATAACGTGGCCGCAGGCGCAATCGACTTCCTCATGATGGTGCCCTACCTCGTCCCCGGCGTCGTAATGGCCATCGGGTTTGTCACCACGTTCCGCGGCGGTGTCTTTGACCTGGCCGGCACGGCTGGCCTGCTGATCCTGATCTATTTCATCCGCCGGCTACCCTATGGTGTGCGGTCGACAACTTCGAGCCTGCGACAGATCAAGCCTTCGCTCGAAGAGGCCGCGGTGAACCTTGGGGCGCCGCCACTGAAAGCCTTCCTTTCGGTCACGTTGCCGTTGATCATACCGGGGTTGATCGTTGGCTCGCTCATGAGTTTCATCACCGCGATCAACGAGTTGTCCTCGACCCTGATCCTCTATGATTCCGGGACCATCACCATGCCGGTGAAGATCTATCTCGCGGTTCTGGACGGGGAATTCGGTCTTGCGGCGGCGCTCTCGACCGTTCTGCTTCTCTGCACAGGGATCTGCGTCTACGCCGTGTTCCGCTTCGCTGACAACCGTGACTCGGCATTCGTATGAGGTTGGTATGAGACTCGAACTCCTGAATGTGTCGAAATACCGTACCAACTCGAAGGTCGGGGACGATGTTCCGATTGTCCTGCCTGGTGCGGTCATCGGGATCTGCGATGGCGCAACGGATCCTCGCGGCACTGTCGTTGACGGGATCGGTGCCGGGCGGCTGGCGGCTCTGACCCTCGCAACCGCCGTTACCGAACTGGCGCTCGATCCGGCGTTGCGGACCATGCCGGGAACCGAAATCCTCGCCCGGGTATCGGACGCCCTTGCGCGACGGACGGTAGAGTTGGACCTGCCGATCCCCCCGTCCGCAACGCTGGCCGCCGCCTTCGACTGCGGCGACTATTGGCGCTTCTTCGCGCTTGGAGACACTGGAATCCGGCTTAACGGTACCGAACTGTTCTGCTTCAACAAGCTGCTGGACGCGATTGCGACACATGCGCGGGTGGCGGTTTTCAAGACATTGGCCGCCGCCGCACCAGTGACGGATGCGACAGAAGCTGCGACCCGCAGGTCCATTCTGCTCGGGTTCGAAAATGCTGTGGCAGAAGGCATCATCACGCGGGAAGCTGCGGATAGCATCATCGACGCCACGATTGACGCCCTGCAACTCGATGATATTCGAGCGCTTGTCTGCAGGTTCCTGCTGGGTGGGATCCAGATTCAGTATCAATTCGGCAATGATCCGGAGAGTCCACTTGGCTTCGACACCCTGAACGGTGTGCTGCCGCGGCGTGGCGAGTTCATCGACGTCAAGCGGCCCAAGGATCAGGTTCGGAGCATCGAGATCTTCACCGACGGCTATCCCTGCATTCCAGAGACGGTATCGGTTGAAGCCTGGGAAGCCGCCTTTTCCCGCGCTGAGATCGAAGATGTTCACAAGATCGGACCCTTCGCGACGGTGAAGGGGACAACTGGTGCCGAGTATTTCGATGACCGCACGGTCTTGGTCGCGGATCGCCTTTGACGGCGCAGGAGCACATTGGCCGGCTGTGCCAGGTTACTGATGTCAGGTTAAGTTTGTTTGGGACGCCCACGATCAGGTGGCCAACTCGGCTGTATGGCCGGTCCAGCAGGAAATCGCGTCAGAGCTCGAATGACAGGAGATCGATCGGACAGCAGGTGGCGCTCCGAGTTCACCAGACCAGCGTCCACCCGAGCTACGTCGCGTTTCTTCCAGTCGTAGTAGGTTTCCGGACGAATGCCGCAAAATCCGGCAAGCCGTGGCAATGTTCCCAATTTCCTCGGCGTCGGCGAAGACGTGCTTCTTGCGCATAGTGTCACTCCGAGCATCTTCGCGCCCATCTTCGCAGATGCTGCGCTCCGGACGAACTGGCGGAATGCCGACCGTGCCGCCAAGCGCCGCACTTGCAGCATTCGACACCGGACTCGCATGGTTCTCGGCGAGGCCCTTGGATGCTGTCATTTGCGATCGATTGCGCCGCTGTAAACCTAACGGACTTTCTGACCCGTCGTCTTTCTGGCAGGCTGAGATCATGAGACAAGTCGTTCGATACCTTTCGCACCCGCAAGTACTGATTGATCCAGCCATTCCAGTGCCAAATTGGGGACTGAACGACCTCGGCAAAGGGCGCGTTGCGGCACTCGCTGCGTCCAAGGCGCTGGCTGGTACGCAACATGTGATCAGTAGTGCAGAAACCAAGGCAATTGAGACCGCCACTCCGCTGGCGACAGCTCTCGGTTGCCGCAACGAGGTTCGGGAGGCGATGCACGAGAATGACCGAAGCGCCACTGGCTTTCTTCCACCTGAAGAGTTCGAAATCGTTGCAGACCAGTTCTTTGCCAACCCTGATAGAAGTGTGAGGGGCTGGGAGACCGCGACGAATGCGCAGAACAGAATTGTGACAGAGGTCCAACAGTGCCTGAGTCTATGCAAGACCGGCGACGTTCTTTTCGTTGGTCACGGAGGCGTTGGTACGCTTTTGTATTGCTACCTTTCAGGGCACTCGATTAGCCGTGATTTCGATCAGGGCTCAGGCGGTGGCGGCTGCTATTTCGAGTTCTCACATTCGATGAGCAAGCCGAAATCGCGATGGCAGCCGCTTGAAAAACTGATCGACTGATAACAAAGGCGATTGCCATCAAACTGGAGTCCCTGCCACGTTCGCCGCGTCGGGGATCAAGGTCCGCTTCAGTGACAAAGCTCAAACTTTGCAAAGCCCGAAAGCTGCGCTGAGCCGACATTGGGCTAAATCAGTCGAGGTCCGGTGTGCGCAGGTTGCGGTTGCTCGCGGTGGTCGGCCGAATGTCGGCAAGGTCCGCTCACCGGTCGGCCATCCTCGCCACACTGAAGGACCGCTTTGCCCAATTCGGAATCCCCACCGAACTTCTGCATTGGGCTGACGGCCGCCTTTGCCTGTTGCTGGCTAACGGCGGCAAAGTCCGAGTCGGACATTAGAGCGGTGCGCAGCGAACCGCACGTGGCGAGCAGAAGCTCGATATGTTCGAAGGTGCCGCCCTGTTGAGCAAGAACAACACCTTCGACCCGTGGCGACTTGGTTGCCGCCCATTTCCATTTGGCACGCACGTGTTGCGTCCATTGCCTTCATCGTCCCCGTCAGATCGATTGCAACAGATCCCGGGTGGCCCGGGTTGATCAACATCGTGTGCTTGTCTGAAAAACTTTGACCAAAGATGACATCGTTCGAAACGACATAGCCCCCGACATAGCCTTCGCGGACCACACCGGTACGAGAGTACACAAACGACTCGCCGTCGACTTCCAAGACGACATCCTTGAGTTCGCCATCAACAACCTGCGGCCCAAGATCGGTGGTGTAGACCGCCAGGAAGCCGAACTGTTCGTCTTCACCAGCCCCAAGACGCGCCGCTTCGGTTCCGACTTGGACGACGTAGGGACCCTGGGCGGCTTCCATGAAGCAACCACCAGTTGCCTCGTTAAAGAACACCCCCCAGTCTTCGACGCCAATAGATGACGCTGGTCTCAGTTCCTCAGATAGAGACGATCATGTAACCGCACCAAGGTACCTGATAGTAGTTCGTCTTTTTTTCATCCATAAACGCAATCAGGTCCTGTGTCAGCTTTGATTTGTAGAGCCCATGATTGTTGTCGAAGTACTGCTTGTCGTGGTGTCCGTAGTAATACCCCATAGTATGGAAGCTGCACCAGAACAGACCTACATGGGGGCTCCTCGCCTTAAACTTCTCTGAAATTTCGGCCGATGAAATGTTTACTCCATCGGCCATATCAATGATCCGAAGTCCGAAATGCGAGGCCTGCTGACGATACTCACTGTCGAGAGAATTTATTTTGGGCATTGCGTAGGTGAGGAAATCGTTGTCGTGCTGAAAGTCCTGCGCGTGAACTTCTGCCTTTCTCAACTTCTTGTGGGCCCAAAGATACGCGGCTGCGGTGCACGTGTCGTGTGGATTGGACATCGTGAAGACGGTTTCAACGGCCATAACAGCGCTCCCGAGTTGGAGTTTTTAGGACAGATTGTTCGGACGGAATTATACCCACTGCCGCAAAGTAAGAAGAACATCTCGCCGGGTTTGCTTACCCATTTTCTTAAACGATCTTTCCCAAGTGACGCTCCTCGAAGGTTATGTTGCCGCCCGAAGAGCCTCCTTGCAACATTTTTCGACCAGAAACGGCTTCGCAAGGCTGTTTCCGATCTGACCAAATGTATCGCCCCCGCACCGTTGCTTACCACAACATCGCCAGCCTTTATGAACGCGTCTCTCAAATCAGTGGTCGGTTGGCCCGATTGGGTCAGCGAGACGTGGGCATCGTAAACGTTCAGCAAGTCGTGCCCTTGAGGGGCTAAAACGTTGACCGGTGCCAGTGGCTCTGTTGCAGATATCTCCGCAGGGGAGTCATGTTGTGAATCCGGTGTAGTAGCCGAGCAACATGAGCAGTTGTCCGCCATGTGCAACTGATACCCACGCAACTCCTCTGGCGTGGCCGTGTCCGGCGAATGCCCGAGGAACGCGGCAAAGTCCCTGATCGCCCGGATATGAGCTTTCTGATACTTCTCGCCCATCCCGCGGAGCCGCATGTCCTCGATCATACGTTTCCGCAGCGGCGTGGTTCTCTCCTTCTTCATCGGAACCTCCTGTCTTTCGATTGAGAAGATCCCAATCGTCAGACAGACTCGCCCTTTCCCAAATAGTTAGCGGTCAGATCAGTGCCCAACGACAGCCACACGCGCCAATGCCGCGCGAGCGGCTTCGTCCATTGGGCTGACTGCCGTCATCCGTCAGGCATCCCACACCGGCTGGACGTGGTGAGCGGCAGATACGCGCAGGTAGTGCTCGTTGACAATCTCGAGTCGAACGACGGTTCTGTCCGCTGACTTGACCGTCGTGTGCCCCACCGCGAACGTCCGGTTGTCCCCCGCGCAGTTTGACGCCGGACGGGATCGGAGGCGAGTGCTGCGTTGCCGCGAGCGGAGGAAAGGTCGGCAAAGCCGATTTCTCCGTCCGAACCTTTGGCAAAACCTGTTCGGCCATCGGAGGGCTTGGCGCCCAAAAACAGGATCGGAGCTATGCGCATCAGTCGTGGGGGCACCTCAGATGAGCGAATTTTCTGGATCGATCAGGCGCGCGCTGTACCATCGGGGAAAATAACTGATCAGGGAGGTTCACGATGTCCAACCCGCTTCGTTTCTCGATGGATTTCGGTCAGATGAATTCATCTGCGCGACCGGTAGAGGGGCAGCCCCTGCGCATTCTCGTGATGCTGGATCTGGGTGCAGGGACGCGGTCGCAGGATGTGCCGCTGGAGATGCGCCCGATCTTGCCGCTGGATGTCGATACGTTCGAGGATCTTTTCGAGCGTGAGCGGCCGGTGATTTCGCTCGGCGAGGTGGAGATTGCGCCTCGGGAGGTGGAGGATTTCCATCCTGACGAGATTGCGCGCAACCTCCCAGCTTTCCAGAAGTTGAACGATCTGCGGCGGCGGTTGCGGATGTCAGGGAGTTTCGATGCGGCGGCAGCGGAGGTTCGGGCTCTCTTGCTGGCAGCGCCAGAAGCGGGCGAGAGCGAGACGGTGCCGGAGACCGACAGTGACACCTTCGCGCGTTTGTTGGGTAAGCCCGCGGATGCCGGAGCTGCCCCTGCGACGCCGCAGGAGAGTTTCCTGACTGGGCTGATCAGGGAGGCGGTAGCGGCGCATATCGTACCGGAAGAAGACCCGCGGGCGGACCATTATGTGGCGGCGGTGGACGCGGCGCTGGCGGCCCAGATGCGGGGGGTCCTGCATGATCCGGGGTTCCAGGCGCTGGAGGCGGCGTGGCGCGGGCTCGATTTCTTGGTTTCTCGGGTGGAGACGGATGAAGAGCTTTCGCTCCATCTGTGGAACGTGACGCGGGACGAGTTGTTGGCAGCGTTGGGCGAAGGGACGCTTGAGGGCTCGGTGCTGGACCGGCGGTTGGTCGTGGAACGCGAGGCGGCGCCATTCACGCTGATTGTGAGCGAGTTTCCATTCGGCGGCGAGATGGAGGATATGCGGTTGCTGGGCACGCTGGGCGCGATAGCCGGGCGGACGGGGGGCGTGGTGCTGGCCCCTGTGGAGCCGGATGCTTTGGGCATGGAGAGCTGGGCGGCACTGTCAGATACGATCGGGCAGGAGATTGCCCCTTCGGTCGGGTGGACGGCCTTGCGTGAGAGCGGCGTCGCGAGCCGGATCTGCGGCTTCGGTCCGGGTTTTCTGTTGCGCTCGCCCTATGGCAAGAAGTTCGACCCGGTCGAGGGGTTTGCATTCGAGGAATTGGAGCGGCCCGGGGAAGAACCAGAGGCGATGTTGTGGGGTGCACCATCGGTGATGGGCGCGGTGCTGATCGCGCAGGCCTACCGGCAGGCCGGCTGGAAGGCGCGGTTGAGTGGCAATCTCGACTTCGGCGACCTGCCGCTGGTCTATTACGAGGCGATCGAGGGGACGCGGCTACTGCCTTGCGCGGAAGTGCTGCTGCCAGAACGCGCAGTGGAGCGGGTTCAGTCCGCGGGGGTGGTGCCGCTGGTCGCCAATCGGAGCCAAAACCTCGTGCGTCTCCCGGGGGTGCAGACGATTTCGGGTGAAGGCGAGCACGTGGGGCCGTTTGGTGGATAAGCCACCGTT
Source organism: Tropicimonas sp. TH_r6 (assembly GCF_033101155.1). Taxonomy (NCBI): domain Bacteria; kingdom Pseudomonadati; phylum Pseudomonadota; class Alphaproteobacteria; order Rhodobacterales; family Roseobacteraceae; genus Tropicimonas; species Tropicimonas sp. TH_r6. The sequence continues at coordinate 3,057 of NZ_JAWMPX010000004.1, read as the reverse complement.
CGTTGTGGAGACATCTCGGCCGAGGGAGCCCACACCCGAATCCTCGCTCAGTTTCGGGCGTGCAGGTGCTCTGGATCTGCCGGACGCTCGATCCAGCGACGGGCGCGCGGCGGGTCTTCACCGCTGTGCAGTTCGGTGAGCTTGTGGAAGTTCTCCGCGTCGGTCGTTGTCCGCCGTGCCATGTGGCGCAGGTAGGCCGCCCAGGTCGGCACGCGGTAGGTTTCGTGCCAGAGATCTGGCTCGACGAGGTCTCTGTAGAGCGACCAGTTGTCGGCGCCATCGCGCATCCGGATGATGCGACGCTGCGCCATCACTTCCAGGAAGGCGCGCGTATTCTGGCGCGGGATGAGGAATTCCACCGACACCTTGATCGGCCCACTTTGCAGGTCGATGTCGAGCGCCAGCTCCGGTGGGGTGAAGCCGCGGAAAGGGTCGAGGTTGGCGCTGGTTTCCTCTGGCAACCGCATAACGACCCCGAGGCTGGCGCCCAGCAGACAGGTTACGGCAGCGACCGCCAGCGCGGTCTGCACGTCGGCATTGTCGGCCATCCGGCCCCAGACATAGCTGCCGATGCTCATACCGCCGAAGGTGAAGACCTGCAGCAGCGACATGACGCGGCCCAGCACCCAACGAGGCGTTGCCATCTGGGTCGCCACGTTGAAGAGCGACATTGCCGATTGCCAGGCGATCCCCGTGACGAAGGCTGCCGCGCCAGCCGCCCAGATCGTTTCGCTGCGAGAAATGGCGAAGAGACCCAGAGCCAACCCGAGAAAGGCTGACCGTACGATGGCCTCGTAGCCGAAACGGTCGCGGATCCGATGCATGGTCAGGGCGACCAGCACCGCGCCCATGCCGAAACAGGCGAGCAAAGCGCCATAGGTGATCGCGGTGCCTTGTACCACCACCCTGGCGACGAGCGGCATGAGCGCCAGGATCGCCACGGCAGAGCATCCGAAGATGGCACTGCGGATGAAGATGCGCATGTGTCCGGCCGACAGCAGGGCGTAGCGCATTCCGGCGCGGAGCGCGGAGCCAAGCGGTTCGCGGGGCAGGGGGTCCGGCTCCCGTTTCGGCTTCCAGCTGGAGAGCGCGAAGATCACGGGAACGTAAGTCACGGCGTTGACGGCAAAGGCCGCGGCGGCGCCAAAAAGCGCCACGATCAGGCCGCCCACCGCCGGCCCGGTCGAGCGCATCAGATTGAATCCCATGCCGTTCAGCATCACCGCCTGCGGCAGGTGCTCGCGCGGCACCAGATCGCCAACGGAGGCCTGCCAGGACGGAAGGTGCATTGCTGCGCCACATCCGATGGCTAGCGTGAAGGCCAGTAGCCCCCAAGGGCCAATCATTCTCATCCAGGTGAGGATCGCCAGTGCGCAGGAGGTTGCCAGCATAAAGGTCTGCGCTGCCATCATCACGCTGCGCCGTTCGTAATTGTCAGCAAACACCCCGCCCAATACCGACAGCACTGCCAGAGGCAATGTCACGGCGCCCTGCACCAGCGACACCATGATCGGTGAGTTGGAGAGAGAGGTCATCAACCAACCTGCCCCGACGCCCTGTATCAGCCCGCCAAGATTGGTGACCACCGAGGCAGCCCAGAGAAGCCGGTAGGAGCGGTACTGGAAAGGGGCAATTGTGGCGTTGGCCATGACGGGCTCTGTGCTGTTGGAACCTTTCCCGTTTAACCGAGAGCCGGGTATAAGAACACGCGCATGACGCGGCTGGTGGAGGCCGAATTGTCCCAGCCGACGATCGCTTTGCCCCAGCATTTTCCACGTGAATATGTTCTTCGACGTGAGAGCGATGCCGCCATGAACACCGATGCGCGGGTGACCTTCCACTCCCCCTACACGGCCGTGACACCGGCAATGGCGAAGCCGTCGCCCGGCGTGGGCTCCGACTACCGCATCGCCTTCCTCGATGCGGCGAGCAAGCCATTCGACGGGTCGAAGACCTACAAGGTGACCATGCCGCCCAACCCCCCGGGGGCCAATTTCTGGGCCTTCACGCTCTACGACACGCAGACCCGGTCCATGCTCCAGACCGACCAACCGCTTCCGTCCATCGACTCCATCCAGAATGATCCGAAGCTCAACGACAACGGATCCATCGATGTCTTCTTTGCACTCGAGGCGCCCGAAGGCTGGGAAAGCAACTGGGTGCAGACCATTCCGGGCAAGAGCTGGTTCACCATCCTTCGGATGTATGGCCCGGAAGAGGAATGGCTGAACGGGGACTACGTCCCCGGCGAGATCACGCTGGTGGAATACTTCCGGCAGCACGATCTGAGGTTCGGACATCCAGTCAATTTTGACTTGCGGAGAGTAGGGGTAACGGGTCGCAGTAGGCAGGATGGTGGGCTCGATGTTTCGGCGGAATTCATGATGGCTATACCGATACTGGTGTGGTCGCTCCGGCCAGCCTTCGAGTGTCCAACTCCATTTCTATTGGCCAGTTTTAGGGGGTAGTCACAATTGCTTTGCGGAGCGGTTTTCCGTCCCACGGGTTTGGCATCCCGACGAGTTCAGTGGGGGTAATCATGCGGAAGACCCAGCTTTTGCCGAGGCCACGAGGCTGTTTGAGGTATCGCATATCGTTCTCGCTCGCATCCTTGTTGTACAAAGTGGACAACACGGGCTTGGACAACGTTCCGATACCCTAAATAATATCAAGGCTTTATGGAACTTCGAGGCGAGTACCGGCTCCATGATTAGAACAAAAACAATTGGTTAGTACCTTGGTATTTTCGTGTCCCATCTGTATTCCCATCCGATGACATCGATCGAAAAAGCTCTCCTCCTTTGTGTCGGTTCCACCTTTCTCGGGCTCCCAACGGTAGACGCCCCAACAGAAAGGACATGCCAATGAAGTGGTTGCGCAACTGGCTTCAGGGTTCCGACCCGGACCTGAACAGGCTTCTGACCCGCGAGGACGCCGTTATCACCGTCGAGCGCGCCAACGGAGATCGCATCGAGATCACCCCGTTGGCCGCGGCTCGGCAGAGGACGAACGATCATCGCGGCCAGAAGCCCCATCACAGGGACAATGGAAACGGAC